>DAOTWK010000146.1:0-3572 GCA_034435815.1 Anaerolineae bacterium
CCGGCAACCTGGAACACGGTCGGGCGGGCGCTGGGGTTCACCGTCTACCAGGCGGCCCTCTCCACCCTTCTCACCCTGATCGTCGGCCTGCCGCTGGCCCTCCTTTTTGCCCGCTACGAGTTCCGGGGTAAGTCCCTCTGGCGCGCCCTGATGACCGTCCCCTTTATGCTCCCCACCGTTGTCGTCGCGGCGGGCTTCAACGCGTTCCTGGGCGAACGGGGCTGGGTCAACCTGACCCTGATGCGGCTCCTCGGCCTCCAAAGGGCCCCCATCCCCTTCACCGGCACCCTGACCGCCATCCTGGTCGCCCACGTCTTCTACAACACTATCCTCATCGTCCGCATCCTGGCCCACACTCTGGAGCACCTGGACTCCCGCCTGGAGCAGGCGGCCCGCGTGTTGGGTGCCGACGACTGGCGGACCTTCTGGCATGTGACCTTCCCGCTCCTGCGCCCGTCGCTGCTGGCGGCGACCTCCCTGGTCTTCCTGTTTGACTTCACCAGTTTCGGCGTCATCCTGCTCCTGGGCGGCCCGAAGTTCGCCACGCTGGAAGTGGAAATCTACATCCAGGGCGTGCACCTGCTCAACCTCCCTTTGGCTGCTTTGCTGTCGGTCATCCAGTTGATCTGCACCGGTGCTCTGGCTTGGCTCTACAGCCGTCTCCTAAACCGGGTCATCACTCCCTTCTCGCTCCGCCCCGCGGAGGCCAACGTTCGCCCTGCGCGCCGCTGGAGGGAAAAACTCTTCCTGGTCGGGATGTTGAGCCTGGTGGTCGTGCTGTTTCTGCTCCCGATGGTCTCGGTGCCCGGACGGTCTGTTGTCCGGATGGAGGCCGCACGCGGCGAACGGGGTCAGGTCCGCTACGGCCTGACGGCGGACTACTACCAGGAACTCTTCGTCAACCGGCGCAGTTCCCTGTTCTACGTCCCGCCCTTTGAGGCCGCGCGCAACTCTCTCCTCTACGGGCTGGCGACGGTGTTCCTTTCTCTGACGCTGGGATTCCCTGCGGCGACGGCGCTGGCCCGCAGGAGCCGTTGGGTCCGGGGACCGGACGTCCTGTTCTTGCTCCCCCTGGGCACCTCCGCGGTGACGATGGGGCTGGGCTTCCTCCTGGCCTTCCGGCGCGCGGTGACCTTCCCCTGGCTGGTCCCGCTGGCCCACGCGCTCATTGCGCTGCCACTGGTGATCCGCACCCTGCAGCCGGCCATCGCGTCCATCCCGCCCCGGCTCCGGGAGGCCGCGCAGGTCCTGGGGGCCTCCCCCTGGCGGGCATGGTGGACCGTGGATTGGCCCATCCTCCGGCGCGCTGTCCTGGCTGCGGCGACGTTCGCCTTCACCGTCTCCTTGGGCGAGTTCGGCGCCACCCTGCTCCTGGCCCGCCCGGAGTATCCTACCCTCCCCGTCGCCATCTACCGCTTCCTCTCCCAACCGGGTGGGTTGAACTACGGTCAAGCGATGGCGATGACAACGATTCTGATGGCCTTCACCAGTGGCGGCGTCCTGCTGATAGAACGATTGCGCCCCCCTAGCGGCGGCCAGTTTTAAGGGACGAACGATGCTGGAAGTCATCAATATCCACAAAACCTACGAGGGTCAACCGCTGTTGGAAGGAATCTCCTTCACGGTCACGCCCGGCGAGACGGTCTGCCTGCTGGGGCCCTCCGGTAGCGGAAAATCCACTCTGCTCCGCATCATCGCTGGGCTGGAGGAGGCCGAAAAGGGACGGGTCTACTGGGAGGGGAAGGACATCACTGCCGTCCCACCCCATCGGCGCCGGATGGGGATGGTCTTTCAGGACTACGCACTCTTCCCGCACCTGACCGTCGCGGAGAATGTGGCCTTCGGCCTCCGAATGCAGGGGTGGTCTCCCCAGGACCAGCAGGAGCGCGTGCGGGAAGTGCTGGAACTGGTCCGCCTGACGGGCTTTGAGGTCCGGCGGGTCACCGACCTCTCCGGCGGCGAGCAGCAGCGGGTGGCCCTGGCGCGCGCCCTAGCTCCCCGCCCTCACGTCCTGATGCTGGACGAGCCCCTGGGCGCGCTGGACCGGGCTCTGCGGGAGGAACTGCTGGGGGAACTGCGGGAAATTCTGCGCGCCAGCAATGTCGCCGCCATCTACGTGACCCATGACCAGGAGGAAGCCTCCGCTATCGCCGACCGCATTCTCATCCTCCACAACGGGAAAATCGTCCGCGACGGCACCCCTTTTGAGGTCTGGGACGACCCCGGTTCCCTCTGGGTCGCGCAGTTCCTGGGCGTGGGGAACATCCTTTTCGGCGAGTGTGATTCCGGCTCCGGGTCGCCCGTTCTGAGGACGGCTTTGGGCGAATTTCCCCTGTCCTGCCCCCATTGCCACCCAACGGGGACGCGGCTTGGGGCGGTCCTCCGCCCGTCTGCGGTGGAGGAGCATCCCGAAGGCGAACTGCGTGCCCGCGTGACCGATGTCCTCTTCCAGCGAGAGCACTTCCGGGTCTCCCTGGAGAATGGCCTCTACGTCTTCCTCCCTCGCGCCCCCCAGGTCGGCGAAGGGATCGCCATACGCTTGAAAGTGCCCCTCCAGTGCCTGGGAGAGGTAACGGAACTGTAACCCTTCTGGCCGCGCGTCGGCCCCCTTTTTGGGGTATGATGAACGTGCGGGCACACTCACCACGTGAAACGTGCCAGGCACTTCTGAAAGTGGCACGTTTCGGCACATCGTGCCTGGCACGTTTCGGCACTACGGCACCACGTGCCAGGCACTTCTGAAAGTGCCTGGCACGTTTCGGCCGTTTCGGCACTACGGCACCACGTGCCAGGCACTTCTGAAAGTGCCTGACACGTTTCTAAAATAAAGCAGCGATGAGACCGATCCAGCGCCTTTTGCTAACCGGAATCATAGTTCTCCTGCTGGCCCTGGCGACCGGGGCAGCGGTGACCGATTTGCCCGATGCGAAAGCACTGGGCTCATTCCGGTCGTCCGACGCTAAAGCATCGGGCTCAATTGGCAAGGCTCCCGAAAGGGGCTTTGGATTTGAGCCCGACCGTGAATGGTCGGGCTTTGGGGTTTCGGCATCTGAGCCCGACCGTTTACGGTCGGACGAGCCATCCCCTCCCGCCGCGACTATCTGCTTCTGGTCCGACCAGGGACCGGCCTGTGTGGAGCGCGCAACGTTCGCCGCCGCGATTGCGGAACAGAGAGATGAGACCGCGCTGGGGACCGCGCTTCTCCGCGCCCTCCTGGCCGGCCCCACCCCTCAGGAGAAGGTGCAGGGACTGATCAGCGCGTTCCCGCCCGGCACCCGCCTGGCGGGATTCGGCTTGGAGCCTAACCGCACTGCCGTCGTCCAACTGGAAGTCCCCCCGGAGGCTCTCTCCCCGCTGGACCCCGGCGCCTTTGAGGCCATGGTCTGGCAACTGGCGGGGACGCTGCAGCCCTTGGGCTGGCGGGACCTGCGGATTCAGACTCGCGACCCGGCCACCGGGGAGTTTGTCCCCCTGGCGGCTTTCCTGCCGGAAATGCCTGTACCCCGAAAAGAGTCGGCTTCCGATGAGGATCTGGCAGTGGCGGCGGCCGCAGATGCGGCGGCCGCAGATGC
>DAOTWK010000147.1:0-2393 GCA_034435815.1 Anaerolineae bacterium
CAGAAGATTAAATAAACGTGCCAGGCACTTTCAGAAGTGCCTGTAAACGTGCCAGGCACTTTCAGAAGTGCCAGTAAACGTGCCAGGCACTTTCAGAAGTGCCTGGCACGTTCGTTCTTTACACCACCAGCGTCTCGTACAGCCGCTCCAGGCTGATATCGGGGCAGACGGTATGGCGGCACTGGAGGGTGAGGGCGGCGGCGGAGAGGCCCAGGCGGACCGCTTCGGTGGGTGGGAGCCCCTCTAAGAGGCCGAAGACAATGGCGGCGGTCAGCGCGTCCCCTACGCCGGTGCGGTCCACGATGGGGACGGCGATCGCGGGCAGATTGCCGCTCTCCTGCATTGTGGCGTAGCAGAGCCCCTTCTCCGCCAACGTGATGACGGCCAGTTTGACCCCCTTTGCCACCAGCCGCCGGGCGACGCGGATGGGGCGGCTGCTGCTGCTCCCGCCCACTTCGCCCAGCAGGGAATACGCCTCCTGCAGGTTGGGCGTCACCAGATGGAGTTGGTCCAGAAACGGTTGCAGGCGGACGGCCAGCGGCGCGGAGGTCGGGTCGGCGCAGACGGGGCGGTTGTATTGGGCTGCCAGGCGAAAGACCATCTCCAGCGCGTCCGGCGAGAGATTCGCGTCTATGACAACCATCTCCGCTTCCCGAAAGAGCCGCCGCCGGTCGTGGAGATAGCGCGGGGTGATGGCCTGGATGGCCCCCATGTCGTCCAGCCCGACGATGAGTTGTTTCTCCTGGTCCTGCAGGGCCAGGTAGGTGCCCGTACGGAGGTCGGGCTGGACCAGGATGTGTTCGGTGTTCACCCCGGCCTGGCAGATATGCTCCAGGATGTATCGTCCAGGCCAATCGTCCCCCAGGGCGGTGATCAGGGTGACCTCCACGCCCAGGCGGGCCAGGTTTTCGGCGATATTGCGCGCCACTCCCCCCGGGCTCTGACGGATGACTCCGGGATTGGAGGTCCCCATCTGCAAAGGCCCTCCCACCTGTCCCTTCACATCCAGACCCGCCGCGCCGATGACCAGAACATCCATCTGTTGTCCTCCTCCGCTGGCTGGAAAAAAGGGGAGATTTAGGGCGGGCGGCGGAGCCGCCCGCCCTGAACCCCATTTCTCATCCCTCGTCCTCCAGTTCTTCGCTGCCGGCCTGGAGCCGTTCTGCCTGCGCCTGGGCGATCAGTTCATCAATGAATGGATCCAGGTCCCCATCCAGCACATCCGGGAGCCGGTAGAGAGTCAGACCGATGCGGTGGTCGGTGACCCGGTTCTGGGGAAAATTGTAGGTGCGAATTTTCTCGCTCCGTTCTCCGGTACCGACCTGGGCCCGTCGGGCCTCGGCGATCTCCGTCTCCTGCTTCTGGCGTTCTATATCGTAGAGGCGAGCGCGCAGGACGGCCAGCGCACGGGCCCGGTTCTGGGTCTGCGACCGCTCCGACTCACAGGTCACCACCATCCCGGTGGGCTTGTGGATGAGGCGGACCGCGGTGGCGTTTTTCTGCATATGCTGACCCCCCGGACCGGAGGAGCGGTAGACTTCCATTTCTATGTCGTTAGGGTCAATGTGCACTTCCACCTCGTCCGCTTCCGGGAGGACGGCGACGGTGGCCGTGGAGGTGTGGATGCGTCCGGAGGATTCGGTGATGGGCACGCGCTGGACGCGGTGGACGCCGCTTTCAAACTTGAGACGGGAAAAGGCTCCCCGTCCCCGGACCTCAAAGATGACCTCTTTAAAGCCACCCAGGTCGGTGGGATGAGCGCTGAGCAACTCCGTCCGCCAGCCCCGTCGTTCGGCGTAGCGGGTGTACATCCGGTACAGGTCGCCGGCGAATAGCCCCGCCTCCTCTCCGCCCGTCCCGGCGCGGATTTCCACAATCACATCTCGCTGGTCGCGGGGGTCCCGGGGGAGGAGCAACTGGCGCAGTTGCGCTTCCAGATGCTCCAGATGCTCGCGCAAGCGAGCGACCTCCGCCTCTGCCAGTTCCCGGAGTTCGGGGTCGTTATCTTCCAGCAGAGATTCCGCCTGGTCCAGTTCCGTGCGGGCCTGACGGTACTGGCGGTAAAGGGTGACCAGTTCCTCCAGTTCAGCGTGTTCGCGCGCCAGTTCAGCCAGCCGGTCCGGATCGCCGACGACCTCCGGGTCGGCCATCCGTTGGGCAATCTCTTCGTATCGCTGCTCAATCCCTTCTAATTTTTCCCACATATCCGGATTCCGTTGATGGTGCTCTGAAGATATTATAACCGACCCTGGGGATGCCGTCAAACCTCCGCTCTCCTGTCGCCGAAGGCGGGGGGAGGGGGCAAAAGCGCCGAATTGCCGACTGAAGTCGGCCTCTCTGGGCTATTCGCCTGAGGACGGCCTTCGCCGTCCCCATTCAGCGGCGTCAACGGA
>DAOTWK010000148.1:0-3540 GCA_034435815.1 Anaerolineae bacterium
GCCTGGGCGCCCCGGAAGCCCAGGGAGGCCACTTCGTAGAGGGGGACGAACTGGACCGCGCCCAGCGCCAGCCCCAGGACAAGCATCAAAGCCAGCCAGAACAGCGCCCTTTTGGGGGCAGAGGGTTGTGAGGACAACCCCTGCGGTCGCCCTACCCATCGGGAGACCAGCCGCCACACGATATATGCCCCGGTCACCAGCAGGACGAAGTAGGTGTTCTCGGCGTGCCCCGCCAGCATCTGGCAGCCCAGCCCCACTGCTCCCAGGACCATCCAGGGCAAACTGGCGGGCCTATCCCCCAGCGCGGGCCGCTGCTGGACCACCCGCTCCACCATTGCCAGAATGAAGGGAAGCCAGGAGGCCCCGGCGATGATCATCGGGTGGACCACCGAGACCACCATAAAGCCGCTGAACTGATAGGTGATTCCGGCGATGAAACTCCCCAGACGTCCCGCGCCCAGGGTCCGGGCGAAGAGATACATCCACACCCCCGCCAGCCCCAACTGGAGCCAGGTGAAGACCCCGTACGCGCGCCAGAGGGGGAGGATATAGAAGACGACGCTCAACGGGTAAAGTCCGGAATGCTGGCCGTTCGCCAGGAAGGGGTGCCCGGCGAAAACATAGGGGTCCCAGAGGGGGAGTTCCCGATTGTGGAGCGCCTGGAGCAGGAACCGTTTCCAGACGTAGTTTTCCAGAATCAGGTCGGCCAGGAGTGGGTTCTGAGGGACTGTCACGCCCAGTTCCGCCGCGGCGGAGCGAAAGGGCTCAAAAAGGAACAGCGCGTCGGCGGGGATGAGGGTTTTGGGGCCGAAGACCACCGGCGCAAAGAGCGCCAGCGGTAGAAGCATCAGCAAGCAGACAATCAATGCACCGGAAAATCGGGTCCAAAATCCGCGTTTCTCCGCGCTCATCCGCGTCCCTTTCTCAGGTTCCGATAGCGCCAGCGGACCTGCCAGACCCGTAGGGCGGCCTCTATCTGCACTCGCAGGCTCATCTTGGAATGCCCTTTCCGCCGTTCCTCAAAGCGGATGGGGACCTCCAGAATTCGGTACCCCATTCGTTCGCAGATATAAGCCATCTCCACCTGGAAGATGTACCCCTGAGAACGGACCCGGCTCAAGTCTATCCCCTCCAGCGTCTCCCGCTTCCAGGCGCGGAAGCCACCGGTGACATCCCGGATCCGGAGTCCCAGAATAGTACGAGCATAAAAGTTAGCCCAGGCGGAGAGCAGTTTGCGCTCCACGCCCCAATCCTCTGCCGTACCGCCGCCAGGGATGTAGCGAGAGCCGATGACCAGGTCGCAGTCGGAGATACGGGCCAGGAGACGAGGGACATCGGCGGGGTTGTGGGAGAAATCGCAGTCCATCTGGATAATCACCTCTGCCCCATCTGCCAGAGCCCGCCGGAATCCCTCCGTGTATGCCAGCCCCAGCCCGCGCGGGCCGGTGCGGTGGAGGACGGCGACCCGACCGGGGTACTCGGCGGCCAGGCGGTCAGCAATTTCTCCCGTGCCGTCGGGGGAGGCGTCATCCACTACCAGGATGCTCAATTCGGGAACACCCAGGCCCAGCAGGGCCTCCACCATCGGGGCGATATTTTCAGCTTCGTTGTACGTAGGGAGAACAACCGTCGTTCTCATACCCGCTCCGCAGAGGAAAGGATCAGGAAAAAACGGTGCGACCTTTCGGGATCTTTGCCTAACACGAATTCAGGATATGCAACAGCCCATTAAGGAAATTGGGGCGGGTAGCATGACCACCCGCCCCAGATGGAGAAGCATTCGCTTCGGAAACCTTCAATTTATAGGGCGCAGAGACTGGTAGATAGCTTCCCTCAGTTTCCCGGTGTTGGGATACAAAGGGCCTGCGGCCAGGGACCCTAACCGGACGACGAGGCGGGGAATAGAGGACTTTATCCCGCCTCGCATCGCCTCCCAGTCCTCCCGAGGATAAAAGAGCGCCAGAGCCTCTTGCAGGCGATGGGTCAACCGCTCCTGAACCCGCCCGGCCTGCTCCGGTCCGGTGATGGCAAAGAACAGCGCATCATCCAATTGCCCAACGAAGGCATCCTTCCCGCCTTCTTCTTCGGCCACATGGCGGACCATCAGCGCGATGGCTCTCAGAACATCATCCCGGGCCACAAAGCCGTAGGCGTCAGCAAACCCATCCAGCCCATCCAGTGCCACGGTCGTCACGACCCAACCTTTCTCTGACAGCAGTTGATTGAGGCGGTCCTCCACCAGGCTGGCATACGGGAGTTCCGTTATCGGATGCATCACCGATTGCATCTGAGCCCGGCGGAGGATGTTCCGTACTCGCAGGCGCAGTTCCTGGATGTCAAAGGGCTTGGTGATGTAGTCTACGGCCCCCAGTTCCAGACCCGCCAACCGGTCAATCCGTTCCCGCTTTTCGGTCAGGAAGAGGATAGGTATCTTGGCCGTGCGGCGATGGCTGCGCAGTTGACGGCAGACCTCATAACCGTCCACGTCCGGCAAACGGATGTCCAGGATGATGAGATCGGGCAGGGTGTGCTGGACGAAGTTCAGTGCCTCTTTGCCCCAACCGCATACATTCACCTCGTACCCCTGAATCTGGAAGTATGAGGCCAGCATTTCGGCGGTGTTCGGCTCGTCTTCCACGATGAGAATTTGCTGCGGCATGCCTGCCCCCAATCTTGGTTAGCCAATGGGTTCTTTATAAATGGCATACGTGCAAACTTTGCCTCCTGCGGCAACACAGTCAATCTCATCTATGCGGAACTTCTTACCCCCGCTGACCCAGTGGAGGCCCTCTTCAATGACTCCCATTCCGGCAAAGCAGATAGGACGGTCAGAATGGCGACCCCAGCAGACCGGACAGGGGTCCATCGTGTAGGTGTAGTACTCCCCCTTGTCCTCTACCTTACTGACCTGATCGCTGAACTGGGTGAAAATTTGGGCCAGAGCGGGAAGCCCAACCTTCAGTTTGGCGCTCAGGGGGAGGGCACGAAAGGCCAGGTCTCCCATACCGACCAGAGGGCCAAAGCCCGGGAGCCCCAGGGTGAAAGCGGCGCGTCCGGCCCGCAGTTCCAGCCCCCGGCTGCCGCGCGGGCCGTACATTTCCTCCAGCGCCATATTCAGGGCCGAGAAGTCGGCAAAATCAAACTCTTTGTCAAAGTTATCCGGAGGATAATTGTCAATCAAATGAGAAAGACCGGCCAGGTTCAGGATGGCATTGAGGCCGTTCTTTCCCATCACTTCCTCAATGGCCTTGATGTAGATGCGAGCCAGTTTATTCGGGTAGTAGTAACCGCTGGGTGGGATTCGTCTCACGTTGCGCCTCCTTCCCCGGCCTACAGGATGTCGGCCAGTTCTTCCGCCGCGCGCCGCATTTCCAAGAAGACCAGACCCAACTTGGCGCCTGCGCGGGCCATTACGGTGAGGACTGCGTCCTCGCCGACAGCGGTCAGGATAACATACCCCCGCTCGCCCTTGACGTAGACCTCGTCCAGTGCCCCTCGCCCCAGTTCGCTGGCAATACGCTCGCCCAGGGAGAGCATGGC
>DAOTWK010000149.1:0-5652 GCA_034435815.1 Anaerolineae bacterium
CCGCTGGAGCAGGAAATGGTGGGCCGCGCCCTCCGTCTGCGCCAGGGAGCGAGTGCCCGGTCCCACAACGTCGAGTGGGGCCATCGGGCAGGGTTTTTAGCCCCCGAAGGGGGCTTGGCAGAGTGAGCCCAGCGGTTTAGCGCCAGGCGCGGCGGCCTCGCCAATCCCGTTGGAGAGCCAGACTGCCCTTAAGTGAACGCCTATGGGGATCAGGAGGCGGGACGAGGGCCTGGATGGCTCCTATGCCCTGCTTTCCCCAAAACCTGCTCTTGTGAAGGGGGCCGAGGGGATGAGGAGGGCTCAAGACATCGCCCGTCACGGCTCAGTCGGATGAGCCAGGCTTATTTATTACCTGAAAGGGGGACTGACAATGGACCTGTTTGCGAAATGCGCATCCTTTACCGAGGCCAAAGAGGCCCAGGCAATGGGGCTCTATCCCTACTTCATCCCCCTCACCGAAAGTGAGGGGCCAGTCGCCTGGGTGGGCAATCATCGCCTTATTATGATTGGCTCCAACAACTACCTGGGCCTCACTATGCACCCCAAAGTCCGCCAGGCCGCGCTGGATGCCATTGGGCGCTTCGGCACCAGTTGTACCGGTTCCCGTTTCCTGAACGGTACACTGGAACTTCATCTGGAACTGGAGCGGCGGCTGGCCCGTTTCGTCGGCAAGGAGGCCGCCCTGGTCTTCTCCACCGGCTACCAGACTAACGTCGGCACCATCTCGGCGCTGGTGGGCCGGGGCGACTTCGTCATCACCGACAAAGAGGACCACGCCAGCATCATTGATGGTTGCCGCCTCTCCTACGGCGAGATGCGCCGCTTTGCCCACAACGATGTGGACGCCCTGGAGCGGGTGTTAGCGCGCCTCCCCGAAGAGGCCGGAAAATTGGTTGTGGTAGACGGCGTCTTCAGCATGGGCGGCGACATCGCCCCCCTGCCCGACCTCATCCGGGTCTGCCAGAAATACGGCGCGCGGCTTATGGTGGACGACGCCCATTCCGTCGGCGTCCTGGCCGACGGGCGGGGCACGGCGGCCTACTTCGGTGTCACCGACCAGGTGGACCTCATCATGGGCACTTTCAGCAAGTCCTTCGCCAGCCTGGGTGGCTTCATCGCCGGAGACGCCGACGTCATCCACTACATCCAGCACTTCGCCCGCTCCCTCATCTTCAGCGCCAGCATTCCCCCGGCTAACGCCGCTGCCGCCCTGGCCGCACTGGAGGTTATGGAGACCGAGCCGGAGCACGCCCGGCGGGTCGTCGCCATCGCCGAGCGGATGCGAGCGGAGTTCCGCCGCCTGGGCTTCAACATCGGCAACAGCCAGACTCCCATCATCCCCATCATTATCGGCAACCGCGACCTGACCCTCCTGGCCTGGAAGATGCTCTTTGACGCCGGCGTCTACACCAATCCCGTCTTCTCCCCTGCCGTGCCGGTGGGCCAAGAACTCCTGCGGACGTCCTACATGGCCACCCACACCGACGAGCATATGGAGTTTGTGCTGGAGGCCTTTGAGCGAGTAGGAAAATCGCTGGGGATTATCCACTGACCCGTCTACCAGTACCCGATATGCCGATGCATCCTATGGCCCGCAACCGCGCTCTCTTCTGGTTCTTGCTCTTCCTTACCCTCGCGCTGGGCCTGGCAGCGTTGGTGGCCTGCGATGCGCTGTTCACTCCCGCTCTCACGCCCACGCCGACGCGGACGCCTCGGCCCACCGCCACCCCGACGCCCACACTCACCCCAACCCCCGCGCCCACGCCCACCCCGGCCTGGCCGGTGACGGTGGGGTGCGGGCCCGCCGTCCCCGCCGAAGCCTGTGCCCGCCTGCGGGCCGCCGTGGACGCTGACCCTGCCCACTTCCTCTGGGCCGATGACCCCGCCACTGCCCAGGTCCGGCTGGACGGAGAGGCGCTCCCCAACGCTCACCCCGTCGGCGCCTGGACCTACGCCCTGGCGGCTCCCTTCTTCACCCTGGACGACGGGGTTGCCCTTTCGGACCTGCAGGCCACATGGACGGGCGCCCCGGCTGGCCCCTTTGCTCTCCACCCTCTTCTGGTCACCACCGATACCCTGGGGGTCCTCTCCGCCCGATGGGGGCCGCCGACAGGCCCGGCAGTCCGAGTCGTGGAGCCCGGCGCTCTGCTCACCGACGCGCTCAACATGAACGGCTGGGCCATCGTCCCCTTCCACGAACTGGAGCCCCGCTGGAAGGTCTTGCAGGTGGATGGCCGCTCGCCCCTGGAAAAGGGACTGGCAGACTACGCTCTCTCTGTCCCTCTCTATCTGGGGGCCGAACGCCGCACCGATGCCTTCCCCTTCCTCCCCGCCGTCTTCTCCAACCGGGACGAGTCCCGCATGGCGATAGTGGCGATGACCGGCGTCACCGCGCTCACCCGGGGGACCGCCCAGACCATGGAGCGGAAGGGCGTCACCTATCCGGCCCGCGATATCGCCCCCTGGCTTCTGGAGGCCGACCTGACCCACATCAGCAACGAGGTCTCTTTCACCCCCAATTGCCCCGTCCCGCCCCGCCTGGGGACGATGACGTTCTGCTCCCACGAGCGGTACATAGAATTGCTGGACGCGGTAGGGACGGACATCGTGGAACTGACCGGTAACCACAACAACGACTACGGGACCGGCCCCAACCTGCACACGCTGGAACTCTTTCGGCAGCGGGGGTGGCGGTGGTTCGGCGGCGGGGCTAACCTGGCCGAGGCGATGACTCCGGTCACGGTCACCCTGGGGCCGAACCGGCTGGCCTTCATCGGGTGCAACTCCGTCGGTCCGTCCTACGCCTACGCCGGGGAGGACTCGCCTGGCGCCGCTCCCTGCGGGGACTGGGCATGGATTCGGGAAAAGGTGGCGGCCCTGCGGGCAGAGGGATACTTGCCTATCGTCACCGTCCAGTACTATGAGACTTATGAGTACTTTCCCACGCTGCAGCAGGTGGCCGATTTCCGCGCGCTGGCGGAGGCCGGTGCAGTGGTCGTCCAGGGCAGTCAGGCCCATCAGCCGCAGGGGTTTGACTTCCACGCTGGGGCTTTCATCCACTACGGCCTGGGGAATCTGTTCTTTGACCAGATGCAGTCGCTGGGGACCCGCCAGGAGTTCATAGACCGATTGGTCTTCTACGACGGGCGGCTGCTGGGGGTGGATTTGCGGACGGCGCTGTTAGAGGAGGGGGCTCGGCCCCGGCCGATGGCGCTGCCGGAGCGGCGGGCCCTGCTGGAGGCCGTCTTCGCGGCCAGCCCTGTCCGACGGTAGTACAGCACATTGCTTACGCGGTTGCGACCCCACCTGCGAATTTGAAGGAGAATCAATTTCTGTGGCGGCGGCAAAGCCGCCGCCACAGAAATTGATTCTTTTCCGTTGGGTCCTATCAAGTCGCACCTGTTTGAAGTCTCGGAAATCGCACCGGGTAGTACCTCTTTCGGGCAGTGCATTCACCCCTCCTTACCTTCGTTTCGGGGAGGAGAAGGGGGAGAAAGAGGGGTTGGGGGCGGCGGCTTCACCGCCGCCCCCAACCTATTTATCTCCCCCTATTCACCGGATGGATTTAAACCCGCTCCCCGTCAGCATTACCACCACCGTCCCCTCCAGATGGGGTCGGAGGCGGTCCAGCGCGGCGACGGCCAGGGCGGAGGTCGGCTCCACAAAGAAGCCCTGATGGGCCAGCCGCTGCCGGGCCGCCAGGGTTTCTTCGTCCGTCAACGCCAGAAGCGCCCCACCACTGGCGCGGATGGCCTCCAGGATGGCCCGCCCGCGCACGGGCGCGGCGATGCGCAGCCCCTCGGCCACCGTCTCCCCTTCCGGGACGGACAAGGGGTCGGCGGCGCCGGCCTCCCACGCCGCCGCCAGCGGCGCGCAGGCAGCGGCCTGAACCCCGAAAAGGCGGGGCATCCGTCCCCCCAGTTCGGCAAACCCCTGCGCCAGCCCCAGAAGCAAGCTCCCATGCCCCACCGGCAGGACCACCGCGTCGGGGAGACGGCCGCCCAGTTGCTCCCAGATTTCGTAGGCGGCGGTCTTCATCCCGGCGTGGATGAGGGGATGGTAGACGTGGCTGGCGTAGACGGCACCGGAAGCGGCCGCCTCCAGGACCGCCCGCGCGGCCTCCCCGCGCGGGCCGGGCACGGCGACCAGTTCGGCGCCGTAGGCGGCAATCTGGGCCTGCTTCCCAGGGGAAGCATGGGCGGGGACGTAGATGACGGCGCGGATGCCAGCCCGGGCCGCGTAGGCCGCCAGGCTGGACCCGGCGTTGCCGGAGGAATCCTCCACCACGTGCTTCACATCTGCCGCCACCAGCGCGGTCACCAGAACCGTCGTCCCCCGGTCCTTGAAGGAGCCGGTGGGGTTCAGAAACTCGCATTTGAAGAAGACGGGAAAGTCCCCCCAGCGGGCCTCTACCAGCGGCGTCATTCCCTCCCCCAGCGTCACGGGGGGAGTATCCGGAGGGATGGGCAAGGTATGCCGGTAGCGCCAGAGGGTGAGGTCCTCCCGCCGGATTTGGGCCGGGTCCAGCCCCGGTGCGTCGCGCAGGTCCAGCGCCCCGCCGCAATCGCAGCGCACGCGCGTGGGATCGGGGGGATACGTTCGCCGGCAACGAGAGCAACAGAAATCCACTTCTTTCCTCCCAGACGCAACGACCTGTTACAGGCAGTTTAAGCGACCTTTTCCGCCCGCCGATGAAGGGGTTTTGAACCCCTCCGGTGAGGGGGCAGGGGAAAGGGCGGGCCCTACCGGGCTATCCGAGAACCCCCATCAGACGTACAGATTGTTGAAGTAGTCTATCAGTAGAGCATCCGCCAGCGGGTCGGGGAGCAGGTCCAGAATCTCGTTGATGAGGGCCAGTTCCTCAGGCAGTTCGGTGCCCTCAATCCCCACCGTCCCCATCAACTGCCGGAACGCCTCCTGCGGGTCGGGGCTGGCCAGCGCCCAGGCCACCATCGCCCGGACGTTCTCCGTATCAATGGGCGTGGCCCGCTTCACCTCCTCTACAGCCTCCCGCAGGTCCGCCAGCAGCGCGTCCACCTGGTGCGCGTTCCCGTAGTTCACCGAGATGTGCAGGCTGCGCGGGGTGACCGATGTGGACGGCTGGGGCTGGATGTACCAGCCGCGTCGGGCCATCGCGTCGGCCAGTTGGAAGAGGTTGATCTGGTCGGACGTGAAGGAGAAGATGCACATCGCCGGTTCGCCCAGGACGCGCAGTTCCGGGATGTCGTTGATGCCCCGGATGAGCCGCTGCGTCGCCTCATGCACCGTTCGGACGATGTGGCAGAAGCCCTCCTCGCCCAGGTAGTTCAGCACCGCCCAGGCCCCGGCCATCGGCCCGCCCGATTTGGTACTCAGTATCGTCGTGTTGATAAGCGTGTAGGCGGTCGTCTCGGCGCAGGCAAATAACTGGTAGCGGCGAATCTCCTTATTGCGGTAGAGGACGGTGGAGGCCCCTTTGGCCGCGTAGCCGTACTTGTGCAGGTCGGCGGAGATGGAGGTGACGCCCGGCACGGCGAAGTCAAAGGCGGGGACGGGATACCCCATCTTGCGCAAGAAGGAAAGATAGAACCCGCCCACGCAGGCATCCACGTGGAAAAGCAGGCCATGCTCCTGGGCGATCGCGGCGATTTCCGGGATGGGGTCCACGACTCC
>DAOTWK010000150.1:0-3916 GCA_034435815.1 Anaerolineae bacterium
CCTCCTCTACGTGGGCAACACAGGCCGCGCAGGTCATCCCGCCGATGGGGAGAATCACCGTCTCGGTGGGAACCTGGTAGCCGGTCTCCTGGACGGCGCGGACCAGGTCGGCGGTTCGGACGGCCCCGGGGTCAAAGCGGAGGGTGGCCCGCTCTGTCGCCAGGTTGACGGCGACCTCTTCCACGCCGTCCACGCCGCGCAGGGCGTGCTCCACGTGGGCGACACATGAGGCACAGGTCATGCCCTGGACGGGGATAGAAATACGCTGTTCGGCCATGACGATTCTTTACCGCAGAGACGCAGCTGATACCGAGATTTCAAGAAACAGGAGACAAGTCGCAGGTCGCGCGTCGCAGGCTTTATCTTTTTTATCTTCTGCGCTCTCTGCGGCCTCTGCGGTGATAGAACTACCGGGCGTGGTGCCCTTCGGCCTTTTCGGTCTCCCGCAGGTACTTCTCCGGGTCCTTCTCAAAGGCCACTTTGCAGCCGGGGGCACAGAAATAGTACGTCTGGCCCTTATAGACGGTCTTCGCCGGAGCGGTCTCCGGGTCCACTTCCATCTTGCAGACGGGGTCTATCGCCATGTCGTCACCTCTCCAGGATACTCAGGCACTCGCTGGTGTGCCTGATTTAGTTGATCAATGTCTATTTTACCACGTTCATCACAGGAAATCAAGCACCCCGACGCAAGAATTGCGTAAGAACGGGGGCTTTGAGGGGTGGCAGCGAACCTGCCGCCCCTCAAAGCCTCAATCTGCTCTCTAATGCCCCAGATAGCGGAGGACGATCCCGCGCGGCACCCGTTCCAGGCGGTAGCCCCCAAAGGTTTCCAGCCATTCCCGTACCCGGTCGCGCAAGGCCCGCATGCGCGGGTTGCGGGCCTTCCAGTCGCCGGCCAACTGGGAGATGACCAGCGCGGAGTCGCCCCGGACCTCCAGCACGAACTCTGCCGGGTCCCGCCCCTCCCTCCGCAGGCGTCCCCCCAGGTCCTCCAGGGCCGCCAGCAGGGTATGGTACTCGGCCTCGTTGTTGGTCATCCAGCGCCCGAAGTCCAGGCGGACCGTCTCCCCGCGCCCGTCCGGGAACCGGATGTAGTAACTCCCGTAGCCCGGGCCGGGGTTCCCCCGGCTCCCGCCGTCAAAGAGAATCAGGACCGAGGATGCGGGCATCAAAGGCTGCCTGCTGGCGAAATTGAGGCCAGTCCCAATTGAACTGCCCGAACGGCTTGCCGCTCAGCTGCACCGCCGCAGGCGGCGTCGGCTGCAGCGGCGGGTTGGGCGGCTCTTGTTTGCAAGAACTCGGAATCCCGCACAGGCATTCACTTCTCATTCGCCACATTCTCTGAGAAGCCTTCCTCAAGAAACCGCCGCAACTCCGCGGTCATGACAACCTTTGTACACCACCTGAAGAAAGGCGAGGCAAGTATGCGGCGACCGTAAGCACTATCCCTCTTTATCGCCTTATCCATTTTGCGATAGCCATTGAGCCGCCATTCAAAGTTCCACCGCTTTATAATATTGGCTATAGGTAGAACGGCGATCCAAATACCGCTGCAGAAGAGAGGAAAGGCAGGCCATTGGTCAGGATGTGGACTGAGAATAGGCCCAGCCAGCCCAAGCAAGGGTATGAAGATTGTCTCTAGCAGTGCCAGGGTTATTGCCCGCTGCCATTTCTGGCCTGAAGAGGTCGCTATCAGTGTATATGGGCCGGTGTATCTGATTTCCAGGATTGCTCCCCATACAAGTGCGCCAATGGCTACTACAAGAAAAACGATCAACGTAGTCAGTGTTAGCCACTTGGGAGTATCTGGTGACAATAACGTCATGAAAGCCATAGGAAACACCAGTGATAACTCGGTTTGGGCCGCCCAACCGGTCTTTAGGAGACATCGGAGTAGGTCCAGAAGCGGTTGACGAAGAAGTTCCAAAAGAGGACGACGGCGGTGGCGATGGCTTTCGCCAGATTGTAGCCCAGTTTGTAGAGCAGTTCCGGGCTCAAGCTGATAGCCAGGGAACGGGTCACCGTCCCCACCAGTGAGACGCAGGGGTAGCGCAGAAGGACCAGGATGCCCGTATTGATGCCCCACCCGGCAATGTTGACGACAAAAAACTGAGCCAGTTGGGTACGAATGGGCTTGGAGCGGGAATCCGGGTACGTCCAGTAGCGGTTCCAGGTGAAGTTGCTCAGAACGGCGGCGGTGAATGAGCAGGTGTTGGCCGGGACAATATGGAGCCCGGCTACGACGTGAAGAAGGTAGAGAATGCCGAAGTCCACCGCTGCGCCGATGGTACCGACGGTGGAGAACTTCAGGAAGCGAATGACCTCCTTCCGGTTCGTTTGCAGGAAGAGCCGGGTTCGGGCAACAATGGCTGCGGGAGACATATTCACTTCAGATATTTCCCGATGATGGGTGCCAAGTCTCGCTTGAGGCCTTCGGGGACCAGATCGGGCTGGGTAATGAGCGCGGTGGCGAGAGTGGAGCCGCATTCGCAGGTCCGTTCGGCAGCGGCCAGGCGCGGGACCAGGGTGCGGATGGCCTGCTGGGCCAGTTGGGCGTTGGCAGCCAGCGTGGATAGCAACATCTCCACATTCACCGGCTCCTCCGTCTCGTGCCAGACGTCATAGTCGGTGATATGGGCCATCACTGCGTAGCACATCTCGGCCTCGCGGGCCAGGAAGACCTCCGGGCTGGTGGTCATACCGATAATGTCCATCCCCCATGCGCGGTAGGTGAAACTCTCCCCCTTGGTGGAAAACCGGGGCCCCTCAATGGTGATGAACCGTCCGCCCCGATGGACTTTGCCACCTGCGGCCTCCACCGCGTCGGCCAGCAGGGATGAGAGGCGCGGGCAGAATGGGTCGGCGACGCCGATGTGGGCCACCAGTCCGTTCCCGAAGAAGGTATATGCCCGCTTTTTAGTGAAGTCAAACACCTGATCGGGGATGACAATTTCGCCCGGATGGAGGTGTTCCCGCAGGGAGCCGCAGGCCGAGATGGAAATGACCTGCTCCACTCCCAGGGTCTTGAGGGCATAGATGTTGGCGCGGTAGTTCACCTCGGTGGGCATAATGCGGTGGCCCCGTCCGTGACGGGCCAGGAAGGCCACTCGTACTCCCTCTATGCTCCCAATAACTATGACGTCGGATGGGTCGCCGAACGGGGTGGAGATGCGGCGCTCCTCCACATCGCTCAACCCTTCCATCTGGTAAAGGCCGGAGCCGCCGATGACACCGATGCGAACGGGAGTATCTGCCATAGTTCTCACTCCTTTGCTGGACCAGGTGGATATGGCAATTCTGGGAATCCGCCGGCAATATTTTACCCGATAAGACTTGCCCCGTCAAGAAAAGAGGGGGTTAGGGGCCGCAAAGTCGCCTCCCACCCCCTCTTCCTGCGAGGCAATTCCCTACGGGAGATATGCACGGGGATTCTGGGGTACGCCCAGGTAGCGAATCTCAAAGTGGAGATGCGGGCCGGTGGACCAGCCAGTGTTGCCAGTGGCGCCGATGACCTGGCCCCGTTCCACCTTCTGGCCGGCCGTAACATAGAAGTTGCTCAGGTGGGCGTAGTAGGTGGCAAAACCGTTGGCGTGGTCAATGACGATCAGATAACCGTAGCCAATGTCGGTCCATCCGGCAAAACTGACAAAACCGCCATCGGCCGCGTGGACCGCCGTGCCCACCGGGACGCCGATGTCTATGGCCCGGTGGCCGTACCAGTAGTTCTGAGTGAGGCTTCCCAGCACTGGCCACTGGAACAGCCCCGTCCCCCGGGCCCCTTCGGGGATGGGCCCGGTGTAACTGGTCACCACCTTCGGCACCCAGGGCTTCTCGCCGCCGGGGACGATTAGTTTCATCCCCGGCTCAATGGCGAAGTCGGGCGGCTGGAGGGAGTTGTACGGGCAGGAAGTGATCG
>DAOTWK010000151.1:0-9579 GCA_034435815.1 Anaerolineae bacterium
GCCGGGGTGATGAATTTCCTGCGCCTGGCTGAAGCCGCTGGCTGGCGGACCGTCTTCCTGGGACCGGCGGTGCCCATAGAGCGGGTGCTGGAGGTCGCCCGCCGCGAGCGGGCCGACCTGGTCGGCGTCTCCTACCGGCTGACCCCCGAGACCGGCGAGCGACTCCTGGCCCAGTTCGCCGAGGCCGCCGACGACCTGCGCAGCGCGGGGGTCCGCTTCGCCTTCGGCGGCACGCCCCCCGTCGCCGAGCGGGCTCGCTCTATCGGCTTCTTTGAACGGGTCTTCATTGGCGGCGAGCCCGAGACGGAGGTCCTGGCCTACCTGAAGGGCCAGCCCATAGAGGGCCGCACCGAAGCCCACTTTCCTCAGACTACGGTGGAGCGCATCCGCTGGAAGGCCCCCTACCCTATCCTCCGCCACCATTTTGGTCTCCCCACGATGGAGGCCACAGTGGAAGGGGTAGCCCGTATCGCCGAGGCGGGCGTGCTGGACGTCATCTCCCTGGGTATAGACCAGGACGCGCAGGAGAACTTTTTCCACCCCGAACGGCAGGATCCCCGCCGTCGGGGCGCGGGCGGCGTCCCCGTCCGCACACCCGACGACTACCGCGCCCTCTATCAGGCCAGCCGCCGCGGCAACTATCCCCTGATGCGCACCTACTCCGGCACCGACGACTTCATCCGCCTCGCCGAGATGTACGTGGAGACCATCCACATCGCCTGGTGCGCTATCCCCATCTTCTGGTTCAACCGAATGGACGGGCGCGGCCCCTGGGACCTGGAGAGTTCCATCCGAGAGCATCAGAATGTCATGGCCTGGTACGGCGAGCGGAACATCCCGGTGGAACTGAACGAGCCCCACCACTGGGGCATGCGGGACGCGCCGGACGTGGTCTTCGTTGTCTCGGCCTACCTTTCCGCCTACAACGCCCGCGCCTTTGGCGTCCGGGATTACATCGCCCAGTTGATGTTCAATAGCCCGCCGACGCTCTCCGACCGGATGGACCTGGCGAAGATGCTGGCGATTCTGGAGATGATTGCGCCGCTGGCCGGGCCGGACTTCCACATCTGGCGGCAGACCCGGACGGGCCTGCTCAGTTACCCCCTGGACCTGGACGCCGCACGCGCCCACCTGGCGACGACGGTCTACCTGCAGATGGCACTTAGGCCGCATATTGTTCACGTCGTCGGACACACCGAGGCCCATCACGCCGCCACCGCCGACGACGTCATAGAGGCCTGCAAACTGGCCCAGCGAGCGATAGAGAACGCTCTGCGCGGCCAGCCCGATATGACCGCTGACCCCGCCGTGCAGGCGCGGAAAGAGGAGTTGGTCCGCGAGGCCCGGGTGACCTTGGAGGCCATCCGCGCGCTGGCAGGCCCCGACGTCCCCGACCCCCTGACCGACCCGGCCACCCTGGCCCGCGCGGTGACGACGGGGATTCTGGACGCCCCCCACCTGCGCAACAACCCCTACGCGCGCGGCCAGATTGTCACCCGTATAGACGAGCGCGGGGCCTGCGTGGCGGTGGCCCCCGCCACCGGGCGCCCGCTCCGCGAGGAAGAACGCCTGGCCAGTTTGGGAGTTCTGTAGATGCAGAACGTGCCAGGCACCTTGAGAGTGCCTGGTACGTCATCCCGACACGATAAAGGAGCCACCATGGGAGACAAAGCGCACTACACGGTGATCGGCGCCGGGCACGGCGGCAAGGCGATGGCAGCCCACCTGGCCCTGATGGGCTTTCCGGTCACCCTTTATAACCGGACGCCGGAGAACATTGCTGCCATCAAGGCCCGGGGCGGGATTGAACTGGAGAGTTTTGAGGGCGGCCCCCGGGGCTTTGGCCGTCTGGCCAACGCCACCTCGGATATGGCGGAGGCCCTAGCGGAGGCGGAGATCGTGATGGTCGTCGTCCCCTCCACCGCGCATGCTGAGGTCGCTCGGACTGCCGCCCCCCACCTGCGGGACGGACAGATCGTCGTCCTCAACCCGGGCCGAACCGGCGGCGCGCTGGAGTTCACCAAAGTCCTGCGGGATTGTGGCTGCGTCGCCGACGTCACCGTCGCTGAGGCGGAGACGCTCATCTACGCCAGCCGGTCCGAGGGGCCGGCCCAGGCCCGCATCTTCAGCATCAAGGAGGCCGTCCCCGTCGCAGCGCTCCCCGCCACCCGCACCCCGCGCGTCCTGGAGGCGCTGGCCCCCGCCTATCCCCAGTTCATTGATGGTATCAGCGTCCTGCACACTGGCCTGAACAATATGGGCGCCATCTTCCACCCCGCGCTGACCCTGCTCAACGCCGGACGGATAGAATCCACCGGTGGCGACTTCCAGTTTTACATTGAGGGCGTTACTCCCTCGGTGGCGCGGGTGCTGGAAGTGCTGGACCGGGAGCGGGTGACGGTGGCGGCAGCGCTGGGCATCCGGGCCCGCACGGCGCTGGAGTGGCTGAAGATGGCCTATGATGCCACCGGCGCCGACCTCTATGAGGCTATCCACAACCAGCCCGGCTACTACGGCATTAAAGCACCCCCCACCCTGAATCACCGCTACATCACCGAGGACGTCCCGGCCAGTCTGGTCCCCATTGCGGCGCTGGGGGAACGGTACGGCGTTTCCGTGCGAGGGATGGATAGCATCATCCGCCTGGCCTGCATCATCCACCGCACCGATTACTGGCGGCGCGGCCGCACCCTGGAGCGGATGGGCATTGAGGGAATGAGCGTGAGCGAAGTCACCCGGTATGTGATGGAAGGAGCGTTTCTGTGACTGTTTTGATTGGCACCAGCGGTTTCAGTTATGATGACTGGGTCGGGCCGGTTTATCCGCCGGACCTGCCTAAATCGGAATGGCTGCGATACTACGCCCAGGAGTTCCCTACCTGCGAACTGGATTTCACCTTCTACCGCATTCCCGACCCTCACATCTTGGCCCGGATAGGGGATAAAGTTCCTGCAGGTTTCCTGTTCTCCGTCAAAGCCTTCCAGGGCATCACTCACCAGCGGGAGGAGCCGGAGCCGTTCATCCGTCAGTTTGTGGAGTCCCTGAGGCCCCTACAGGAGGCGGAAAAGTTCGCCTGCGTCCTGGTCCAGTTCCCCTACGCCTTCCACGCCACGGAGGAGAACCGGGCCTACCTGCGCCGTCTGCGGGAGGGCTTCGGCGACCTGCCCGTGGTGGTAGAGTTCCGCAGCCGGGATTGGATCACCCGCCGCACCTTTGACGAGTTAAAGGCACTGAACTTGGGTTTCTGCTGTGTAGACCAACCCCGATTGCGAGGGCTGGTTCCGCCCGTCGCTGTCGCTACAGGCCCGATAGCCTACGTCCGCTTCCACGGCCGCAACGCAGCCAAATGGTGGGAGCACGAGGAGGCCTGGGAACGATACGACTACACTTACACGGACGAGGAACTGGCGGAGTGGGTGCCGAAAATTCGCCAACTGGACGCCGAGGCCCCGCTGACGCTGGTCTATATGAACAACCACTGGCGCGGGCAGGCCGTTGGGACAGCGCGGCAGTTGCGCCGATTGCTGGGATAGGGTAAAATTCTCTTCTGCGTGGGGATTCGTGGCGACCGAAAGTCGCCCCCACTCCCCGCCCACATCGTAGCAGGTGAGCAGTATGGGGAAAACTGTATCTGTCAAATGGCTGGAGAAACTGCAGTTTGTGGGAGTGGACGCTACCAAGCACTCCGTGGTGATGTCCGCTTCCGATGAGGAAAACGGCATCGGGATGAGTCCCAGCCAGTTGCTTCTGGTCGCGCTAGGCGGGTGTACGGCCTACGACGTCGTCAACATCCTCCAGAAAAAACGCCAGAAACTGACCGGCCTGGAGATTGCAGTGACGGGGGAACAGAACCCCGACCCGCCCTGGGCCTACACCCGTATTCACCTCCACTACCGCCTGCGCGGGCGGGGTCTGAACGAAAAGGCTGTACAGGATGCCATTGAACTCTCCAAAAACAAGTACTGCTCGGTGGGAGCTACCCTCTCCGCCGCCGCAGAAATCACCTACGACTACACCATTGAGGAGGACGCATGAGCCTGCACATCGTCGCTGAACTGATGGCCATTTCGGCCCGGACGGCCCCCAAGGCCGTGGGACAGGACTTCCTGGCAATCAAAATCGTGGAGGGCGAGGAACTGCGCCGCCTGGGCGAGGAGATGATTGCCTACGGCGAGCGCACCGGCAAGCGCAACTTTGATCGGGACGGGAAGAACGTCCTCAACTCCGAGGCCGTGATGCTTATCGGCCTGAAGGATGCCCGGGTGGTAGGCCTCAACTGTGCGGCCTGCGGCAGCCCTACTTGCATCCAGCCCAACACGGTGGAGGGAGAATTTCGTGGCCCCCAATGTGCGATGCGCCTGCTGGATATGGGCATCGCCATCGGCTCGGCCGTTAAGACCGCCAGCCTGCTCAACGTGGACAACCGGGTTATGTACCGGGTCGGCACAGTAGCCCGCCAGATGGGCCTGATAGACGCTGACGTGGTTATGGGCATTCCCCTCTCCGCTACCGGCAAGTCCATCTACTTTGACCGCTGAGGACGGAGGGCAGACCACCCATTGTCGGAATCATTTGCCAAGTTGCTAAATCTTACACCACGATGGGGCGTAGGCTTTAGCCCGCGATGGCAAGATGAATCTTGTGCCACGTGGGCCATAGCCATAGATAAGCAGTCCCGATCAATTCCCAGATAGCCAAACAAATTCTCTGATGGTTGGCGATCGGTCGTCAATGGTCAAGCAAAGGAGGGCCCTTGTATCGCGTCCATTCGTTGCTGGAGGGGATTCCGTTCCTGCTGATTGGGGTGTCGGTCCTGGTCGTGGCGCTGGCCTTCCTCTGGCCCACGCCGACCGAGTTTCCGATGGATGACACTTACATCCATTTCGTCTACGCGCGCAACCTGGCCGAATATGGCAAATTAATGTTCAACTTCCCCACCGAGAAAGGCGTGGGGACCTCCAGCCCGCTCTGGGTGCTATTGCTGACGGGCGGGTATGCGGCGGGTATCCCGCTTCACCTGGTAGCGAAAGGGCTGGGCATCGGCGCCCTCATCATCGTGGGTGCGGCTCTCTACCTGCTTCTACGGCCTATCTGGGGAGCTGTTGCTGCCCTGGGGAGCGCCTTGGCCGTGGTGCTTTCCGGCCCTATGGTCTGGTTTAGCCTCAGCGGGATGGAGACCATTCTCTTCCTGGCCCTGGGGCTGCTGGCCCTCCTGGCCTACCGGGCTGGACGCTGGCTCCTGATGGGCTTCCTGCTGGGCATGCTCACCCTGGCCCGCCCGGAGGGATTGGCGCTGGCCCTGGCCATCGGGATGGCAGAAGTCGCCCGTCAAAAGCGAATTCCTCGGTATCTGGTCTGGGCCGGCCTCCTCTGCGGGCTGGTCGCCGTCCCGTGGTTTCTCTACCTGTACCTGCGCACCGGCCACATCATCCCCACCAGCGGCTTGAGCAAGCATGTGACCATCACGATGGGCATCCGTCTGGTGGCATCTCAGAACCCTGTTCTGGATGTGGTAACCCGGCTTGCTCCGCTGACCTACATCGGCCTGTGGGTCGTTTATCTGGTAGAATTCGTCCTGGGTGGGATGACTCTCCCGCCACCCCGCCTGCCCATCGGGGACCTCCTCGGCGCCCCCCACTATACCCTCTCCCTCTGGGCCATATTCGGCCTGGCGGGGATGGTGGTGCCGCTGCTCTGGGCCGCCCGGCATGCGTGGAAAGTCCGCCGCTGGCCGCGCCTCCTGCAGGACCCGGTCCGACGTCCCTGGGTTGTCTTCCTCCTGTGGCTGGTCCTCCATAACCTCTGCTACATCGCCTTCCTGCCCACGCCAGGGACCGCCAGCCGCTACGGCGCCGTCAATCACATTGCCCTCTGGCTGGGGTTGGCCGCCGGACTCCGGGCCTTTGCCCATCGGCCCCGCCTGCAACGGGTCTGGATGGCCGGACTGGTGCTGCTACTGGTCGCCAACGGCATCTACTGGAACTCCGTCTACGACGCGAATCTGGAGCATATGCAGAACGTCCGCATCGCTGCCGCCCGCTTCGTGCGGGACCACATCCCACCGGAGAATTTGTGCGCGGCCTTTGACATCGGCGCCGTCCGCTTCTACGGGGAACGACCCATCATAGACCTCTACGGACTGGTGGACCCGGAGGTGGGCGAATGGTTCTACCGGGGGGAGATGGACCAGTACCTGATGGCAAAGAAGGTCCGCTGCCTGGTCCTGCCCGACCGTCCCGGTACCACCGAAGATGGGTGGTTTGACCTGGGCACGATGCTAGAATTGACCACCAGCCCTCTCTTCACACCGTACCAACTGGCCCTCTTTGAAATTCGCTCGGACCGGTGGCTACAGGGTTACCTGCCCACGATGAACTACCAGTCGGTGGTGACGGTGTACCATCTTTTGCCAGTGCGCTCGCAACGTCATCCCGGAGATTCCTGATGCGCATCGCGCTCCTGACCGATGCCTACTGGCCGGGTGTAAACGGCATCATCCGCTTCGTCTCCCTGCACAAGCGCATCCTGGAGAGTATGGGGCATCAGGTCTTCGTGTTTACGGGTGGACCGCCGGCCTCCCAGGACGAGCCGGGAGTGGTCCGCTCTTTCGGGTTCCCTCATCCTGATCCCGGCTACCGGGTGACTTGGCGGTACTCCCGCAGGGCCGTTGCCCTGTTGCGAACGATGGACGTCCTGCATGCCAACCAGCCAGCCCTGAGTGGCCTGCTGGCGCTGCGGTACGGCCGTCGTTTCGGCATCCCCGTCGTCCTCACCCTCCACAGCCGCTATGATATGCTGATCAACAGCCGCCTGCGGATGCCGATGACCGTTGTTCGCTCCCTGTTAGGTGCCTACCTGCAATGGCTCCTTCCCCGCTGCGATCTGGTGACCGCGCCGACGCCGGAGGTCACGAAGGTGCTGGAGGATATAGGAGTCCGAGCCTGTGTAGAAATCATCCCTTGCGGCGTGGAGCGGAATCGCTCACCCCACCGCAATGTGACCCGGGCCGAACTGGGCATCCCCGCCACGGCGCCACTGGCCGCATTCGTCGGACGGGTGGTCGCCGAAAAGAACATCCAATTCCTCCTGGAAGTCCTCTCAGCCCCGGAACTGAGCGATGCCTATCTTCTGATCATTGGAGATGGCTCCGAACGAAAGTCCCTTGAGGAGACCACAGAGCGGCGGGGGTTGAACGGAAGGGTCCGGTTTATAGGACAGGTCGTACCGGCAGAAGTACCGGCCTACGTCGCGCTGGCCGATTTCTGCGTCACCGCATCCAAAATAGAGATGCTGCCTACGGCGATTCTGGAGGCATTGGGGGCTGGATTGCCAGTGCTGGGGCCGGACGTGCCCTGGATTCGGGCCATCATCCGCTCTGGGGAGAACGGCTTGCTGACCCCGCCGGACGATGCCGCTGCGATGGCACGGGCCTGGGCCCGACTGGCACATGACCGGGAACTCCGGGAGCGTCTGGCGAGGGGGGCCCGCCGTACCGGCGAGCAATACGATGCCCGCCAAGCAACAGCCCGTCTGGTGGCCCACTACGAGCGGCTGGTGGCTGCCCGGCGCTCTGTATCTTCCTAACCGCAGAGCACGCAGAGAGCACAGAGAAGAAGATTTTGGAATTTTGCGGCATCCGAAGTAGCACCGCCTTACGCAATACGGAACCCATAACACGGAACACAATGAGCCCGAGTCGCCAGCGAATCGGATTAGGTCGCCGGGGGGAGGAACTGGCCGCACAGGAACTCCAGCGCCGGGGCTACGAGATTGTGGAGCGAAACTGGCGCTGTGAAGTCGGAGAGGCGGATATCATCGCCCGGCGCGGATCTATTTGGGCTTTTGTGGAAGTCCGCACCCGTCGGGGGGAGACCTTCGGCACGCCGGAGGAATCCATCACTCCCAGGAAGCGAGCACGCATGCAGGCCGTCGCCGAACGGTACATGACCGAACACGGCCTCTGGGAGGCAAACGGACACCTGCTGGTGGTGGCCGTGGAGATGGATCAGGTCGGCCGCCTGCAGCGGGTGGAGATACTGGAACTGGAATGAACCCTGGAGGCCCAGTCAGCCTTCTCTCACCGGAGGCGGATTTCATCCGGCAGACTCTCTATCAGTGTTCGCGCCGGCACAAAGACATCCCGCAACCGCTGGACCGCCGGGTCCAGCCCGGAGGGCCCTAACTGAATGGCCACCGGGATGTCCATCTTGATCGGCACCGTCTGGCTCACCGGGACAGTCATCTGGACAGGGATAGTCTTCTGCACCGGCACCACCAGATTTAGGCGAACCGGCAACGGAGTACCAGCGGGCAGGACAACCGTTGTCCTCACCGGGACATTGTTGAGGTAGACGGTGGTGTTCGGGATAGAAGTATCCCGAAGCAGAACGACCACCGTGTCCTGGGTGATGGGGAGTTCAAAATTCAGTGCCAGGGGTTGATCCAGCGGCAGGTCAAACTGGATGGGGATAGATTGGTCCACCAGCACCGTCGTGCGGATGGTCGTCTCCCCCAGGCCCAGAAATGCCCGGTCCAGGTTATACAGGAGGGGTTCCAGCAGGTGGGTCTTCAGATGCAGGAGTGGGCCAACTGCCAGAATCAGGACTAGGACGAGGACGAGGTTGACGATGAAGGAGAAGATGATAGCGAAATTGGCAAAGGCCCGCCAGAATCGTCGAAAGCGCTCTTTCATCATATCCTCCTGAGGGATAATGGTGAGAGGACGAAAACGGTACAGAGAATCCGCGTCCCAACTCCGATGAAGTCTATTGTATAAAACTTTTCCGAAAACGCAAGACTTCTTCCGAATCCTCCCGCAGAATCGGGTGTTATAATATGCAGATGAACACAGGCACAATAGCCGTCATCGCCTTATCGGTTTTTCTCTTCCTGTGGTACATCGGTGGCCATCTCCACAACCGCCAGCGCGGCCGGTATCTCTTCCGGTGGCTGGAAGATGGGCTGAAGGTCTTGGGAGAGGAGTACCAATGGGGGTGGCTGGGCTCTCCCGCCTCCGGTGCACGCATCGTAATTCCCCAGGCCCTTTCTCCTTTTCGCCGGATGGAAATCACCCTGCTGCTGGAAAACCGCGAAATCCCTATCCTCTGGTTGGCCGACCTCTTGCAGAAAAAACGGGATGCGATTATAATAAAGGCGACTCTTCGGTCTTCGGAGAGCAGGGAGATTCAAGTGGGGCCTCCGAACGAACTCCGAAGCGCTGCCATCCTGTCCTGGAACCGGGAGACAGGCCCGCACGGCCTGATGGTAGCGTACCGGGGCTCCGGTGCCTCCTCCCAACTGGCCAAGATGACCCCCTGGCTGACCCGCTATGGCCCTTTCTTGCGTCGCTTTGTCCTGCAACGCGAAGACCCCCATCTGGCCGTGTGGATGAATCTGACGGGCTTGGTGTTGGATTTTCCCTCGGCAGCCCTTTTCACAGACCTCCAGAACGCCCTGGAATCGGGACAGGAGGAGAAGAAATGATCTCCGAAGAAATCGTGACCCAAACCTGGCAGCGCATTGCCCAGATTTCTCCTCGGGAAGTGCAGCGCTATATGAACCAGATGTCCCGGGAGCAGC
>DAOTWK010000152.1:0-3026 GCA_034435815.1 Anaerolineae bacterium
CCCGTCGGCGTCCTCCTTGCCCTCATCCGGTGTGGAGCGCTGCGGGAGGATGGGTTTCACACAGAGACACAAAGGCACGAAGATTCTCGATTTTTTTAGGGGTGAAATGCGACGATCTTTGGGAATCTATCGTTGGCTGCCATCCTTGGATGCCCTCTGGTCCGCCGTCGTCTTGGCGGGCCTGGGCTTTTGGGTCTCCCTGATACCTCTCCCGCCCAACGACTTCTGGTGGCACCTGAAAATCGGCGAAATGATCTTCACCAACCGCGCCATCCCGACCACCAACTTGTTCGCCTGGACCCTCCCGCCGGATGCCCCGTTCACCTACGGCGCCTGGCTGGGGGAACTGCTCCTCTATCTGCTCTACCGGACTGGAGGGCTTCCGCTGGTCACCTTTGCCCGCAACCTCATGGTCCTGCTGGCTTTCTGGCTGATGGGGCAGACGGCGCGGGAGCGCTCCGGGTCCTGGCGGCTGGCGGCCCCAGCGCTGGCTCTGGCCGGGGGTATGTCCCTGAACAACCTCATCGTCCGCCCCCAAATCTGGGCCTTCCCCCTCTTTGCCCTCTACCTCTGGCTGCTGACCCGCTACGTCGCTCGGAGTCAGGCCCGCAACGCAGCGGAGTGCCAGCCCGGCTGGCTCCTGCTCCTGCCTCCGCTGATGGCCTTTTGGGTCAACGTCCACGGCTCTTTCGTCCTGGGGTTGGTACTGGTGGGCATCTTCGCCATTGGCGAAGCGGCCCGGGCGGCTGTTTGTAGTCAGGCACGGAGCGCAGCGGAGTGCCGTCCAGATGCTCTCTCTTGGCGTGGGGTCGGCATCCTCTTCGGCGTCGGCGCGCTGACGGCCCTGGCGACCCTGGCCAACCCGCGCGGCGTCGGCGTCGTCGCCTACGTGGTGGACCTCCTCACCGACCGGCCCAGCCAGGCCCTGGCGGTGGAGTGGCAGTCCCCTACCCCCTCGGGTGTCGCCAACATCGTTTTCTATATCAGCATCTTGGTCCTGTTGCTGACCCTGGCCTTTGCCCGCCGTCGCCCCAGTCCCACCGACGTGCTGCTTATAGTGGGCTTCCTCTGGCTGGCCTGGAGCGGGATGCGCTACGTCGTCTGGTACGGGATAACGGTGATGCCCATTCTGGCAGAGAAGTGGGCGGCCCTCTGGCCCCGTCTGGCCGTCCTGCCCGCCCGCCGCCACCCCGTCAACCTGCTCCTGCTCCTTCTGCTGGCCGTGCCCGTCATCCTGGCCCAGCCCTGGTGGGTGGAGCGGTTGCCCCTGCCCGAAACGTACTGGAAACAGGTCTGGCGGGGAAATCTCCTCGGACCACTGGTGGGCCGGGAGACGCCGGTCGCCGCAGTGGAGTACCTGCGTAACCACCCGGGTGGCCGTCTCTTCCACGAAATGGGCTACGGCAGTTACCTCATCTGGGCCCTGCCCCAGCAGGGAGTCTTCGTGGACCCGCGCGTGGAACTCTACCCGTACGATCAGTGGCTGGATTATATCCGCATCGGCCGGGGCGTGCGCTATAACGAACTGCTGGAGAAGTACGGGGCGGACCGCCTGATGGTGGACCGGGAACTGCAGGGGGAGTTGATCCAGGCGCTGCAGGACGACCCCCGCTGGGAGCAGGAGTACGCCGACGAACGGACTGAAATCTGGAGACGGGTGAAGTGAAGGACGTGCCAGGCACTTTCAGAAGTGTCTGGTACGTATTGGCACATCCATTCTGGACTATGCGCTACCTGATTCGCTGGCTCACCCCCCGACGCCTCTCCTACGCCTGGCTGGCGGGCGGCGTGCTCTGGCTGGCCTGGCTGGGGAGCGTCCTCCTGGGGCCGGGAAACCTGGACCTGGTCGGACAGCCGGTGGGGACGGACTTCCTGGAGTTCTACGCTGCCGGGACGACGCTCCTGCGCGGGGAGAGCGCCCGCCTCTACGATATGGAATACCAGGCCCGGCTGGAACAGGAAATCATCGGCCCCGGCCTGCAGGCCTACTACGCGTTCATCACCCCGCCTTTCTTCGCGGCCCTCTTTGTCCCCCTGGCCCTGTTGCCGTACGGCCTGGCGTTTGCCTTCTGGAGTTTGTTGGGACTGGCGGCCCTATGGGCGGGCATCCGTCTCATGGGCATCCGCTCATCTCGCCCGTTCCTGTGGTCTCTGACTTGGTTTCCCGTCTTCGCCGCCGTCAGTTACGGTCAGAACAGCCTGCTCAGCCTATTCCTCCTGGCCCTGACCTACCACCTCTGGCGGCGCGGGCGACCCTGGGCCGCCGGACTGGCGCTGGCCGCGCTGATGTACAAACCGCAACTGACCCTGGGGGTAGCGATCCTCTGGCTGGTGAGTGGACGGGAAGGGTGGAAAGCGCTGGCAGGGTGGGCGCTGGGGAGCGCAGCCCTGGCCGCCCTCTGCGCGGTGGCCTGGCCCGAGGCCAGCCGGGCCTACCTCCACTTTGCCCGCACCGTCCTCCCGGACCTACCCAACTGGCAGGAGTTCCCCATCTGGCATCTGCATACCGTCCGGGGCTTCTGGCGGATGCTGATCCCCGAATGGCCGCTCCTGGGGGACGCTCTGACCCTGATACTGGCCGGGCTGGGGATAGCGGAGGGGTACCGGTTCTGGCGGCGCCACCAGGCCCGCGTTTCGCTGACCTTCGCAGCGGCGGTTGCCCTGACCCTCTGGCTCACCCCCCACGCGATGATTTACGACTGGGCCCTGCTGCTTATCCCTGCCCTCTTGCTCTGGGAGGAAGCGCCGCAGTATCGGGGGCGATGGCGCGCGCTCTACGCTCTGGTCTGGCTGGCTACGTTTTTGGGAGACCCATTGACCTACGGCCAGTGGCGCCTGCTCCATCGCGCCGTCCAGGTCACCGTGCCGGTTCTGGGGTTTGTGCTCCACCGGGCCCGGAGTCTGCTGGAGGCTTCGCCGGCGACTCCACTGGATGGGAAAGAGGAATAGGGGTTGGGGGGCGGGCGTGGTTCTACCTGGGGGCTCTGCGAGGAGACGGTCCCCTATCCGCCCGGGTTCGGTTTCTG
>DAOTWK010000153.1:0-2520 GCA_034435815.1 Anaerolineae bacterium
CCGGAAGTCCTTACGGAGGCCCTGATTCACCTCTGGCTCCTGGGGTTGGGACTTGCGACGGTAGGGTTCACCAGTTGGTCTGCTGCGAAAGGAACCCTGTGAGGTAGAATGCCCTGATGGAGGATTGGAGAGACCGCCTGTATTGTAAATCCTGCGAACAGATGGAGGAGATACCGGATAGCGCGGTAGAACTGGTGGTGACCAGTCCGCCATACTGGAACGCGATTGACTATGAACAACATATAGAAGATCCCGCCGCGTGGTACCGAACCCGGAGAGGTGGGCCATACGAGGAGTACCTAGATTGGCTGGAACGATGTTTCAGGGAAATCCAGCGGGTGCTCATGCCGGGCGGTTTCTGTGCGGTGGTAATCGGAACCGTGCTTTTCAACGGTCAGCATTACCCGGTTCGTCATCACTTTACGGAGTTGATGACCTCTCGTTTGGGGTATCTCTTCCACGAGGAAATCATCTGGCACAAAGTCACCGGCGGGGTGAAGCGGGCCGGGGTGACAATTCAAAACCCTTATCCGGGCTACTATTACCCAAACATTATGACCGAATCCATCCTGATTTTTCGCAAGGCCGGTCCCCCCATTCATCAGGGGCGAACGGCCGCAGAGAAAGAGAACGCGGCTTTTGAGATTGATGACCTGTTCAAACGGGAAATCGCCAACAATGTCTGGCATATTGCTCCGGTACCGCCGAATGTTCTTCCACATCCCTGCCCTTTCCCGGAAGAGATTCCATATCGGTTGATCCGGATGTTCTCCTACCCGCGAGACACCGTCCTGGACCCCTTCGTAGGCATCGGGACAACGACCAAAGTGGCTCGCGCCCTGGGCCGACACTACGTTGGATATGATGTTCAGCAGAAATACATTGAAATCGCCCAAAAGAGAATTGATGAACCCCTCCATCTTCGCCAACAGCTGGTCGCTGTTTTTGAGAAAGTACCTGTACAGGTTTCTACGATGCCCAACGCCTCTGGGTGAAATCCGGAGTGGACATCGGTTCAGGAGATGTAGTCTTCTTGGACCACGACATTTACCGGAGGGAAATCCCCAGTGTTGGGCACCACATGCTTCAATGGCAGAAGGACATTCTACTTCCGGGGCATGAGCAATCTTTGAACCCCAACCTGCTACGAGGTGTAACGGCAGAGGAGTTTGGCCGCAAATACCCGTTCGGCACATTGCACCTCCTCCTGGCCTGTCATAGTGCCTGGCATCCGGAATGGCGGGAAACGAAGTTGCGCCTTTCACGGGACTTTCTCCCAGTTCTGCTTAATGTGGATTCCGCGATGCAGAGCGCGTTCACATACCTACGCAACGCCATGGAGTGGCTGGAGTGGATGGGGGGCTCAGAACAAGATTCTCCCCTTTACCCTTTCTGTCGTCTTCTTCTCTCGGTATCTCCCCGTCGGCTTCTGGAGTGGGGCATCCAGTTTGACGAGGAGATGGCCGGTTTGGGATTGGGGTCTGGCTCGCCGTATACGAAACGGAGAGCTCAGGCCCAACGCTTGGACCCCACCCGACCGGAGGACTGGGACCATTTGGTCAAACTGATCCGGTGGTTACAAAGCATTTCACCCTGGTCTCTTACGATGCCGGAGTTTCCCACCCTGGCCAAGCAGGGGGAATTGCAGATTCAAGGAATGAGCCGGGAATCCGTCAAGCCGACAAAAAGACGCTTCCAGGAAATATTGGAGCAAGAACCTTTTTCGTATGCGATAATCTCTAAGGGCGAGAATGGCCTGAATTACTCCCTGCTCTCCTGACCCGATGCGCGAAACCCTCTACGGACGGAATGCGGTCTATGAGTCGCTGCGGGCCAGACGGCGGCAGTTCTTCCGCCTGATGGTCGCCGATACCGTCCGCGCGACGGATATCGTGGACGACATCCTGACCCTGGCGGAGCGGATAGGGGTGCCAGTGGAACGCGTTCCCCGCCGCCATCTGGACTGGTTAGGGGAGGCCAACCATCAGGGCGTGGCGCTGGAGGCCAGCGAGTACCCTTACGTCGACCTGGAGGACATTCTGGCAGAAAGCGCGCGGCGCTCTGAGCCCCCCTTTCTGCTTCTTTTAGACCTCCTGCAGGATCCGCAGAACGTGGGCACGCTCCTGCGTACCGCTGAAGCTGTCGGCGTCCACGGCGTGGTCATCCAGCAGCGTCGGGCCGTTGGCATCACCCCCACCGTGGTGCACACCTCCGCTGGATCCACCGAGCACCTCTGGATCGCCCAGGTACCCAATTTGCCGGAGACCATAGAACGACTGAAGGCGCGCGATATCTGGGTGGTCGGGTTGGAGGCCGTACGGGGCGCCCAGAGGTACGACCAGGCAGACCTCACCGGCCCCCTGGCCCTGGTAGTCGGCAGCGAAGGAGAAGGTCTGCGCCGGCTGGTTCAGGAACGGTGCGACCGGATGGTTCAACTCCCCATGGTCGGGAACGTCACCTCCCTCAACGCAGCCGTCGCTGGCTCCATTGTCCTCTACGAGGTCTGGCGACAGCGGGCCG
>DAOTWK010000154.1:0-2215 GCA_034435815.1 Anaerolineae bacterium
CCGATGACGATGGAGGAGCACGTCCAGCGGCTGGAGGCGCTGTATGCTCGGGTTGTTGGAAGCCGGCAGGATCGCAACCGGCCCGGATGAGGAAACCTTGCGCTTTCATCAAACACGGTGGGAGAATCGGCCGGTCTCTGCGTTCAGAGAAAATCCACGCTCATCCGCGCTCATTCGCGTTCATCCGCGTCCGATACGTTCGTTGACAGGAACCCCACCTCGTGGTAGAATCCCCCCCAGCAGTGGGCCATTTTATCCTTTGCTCTGGTCGTTCCCTTGAAACTGGTCATCCAGATTCCCGCCTATAACGAAGAGTCCACCCTCCCCCAGACCCTGCGCGACCTGCCTCATTCTCTGCCTGGAGTGGACCGTATAGAGGTTCTGGTGGTAGACGACGGCTCCACCGACCGCACCGCCGAGGTGGCGCGGGAGGCAGGAGCCGACCACGTTGTCCGCCTGAAGCAAAACCAGGGATTGGCGACCGCTTTCACCGTTGGCCTGGAGACGGCGCTTCGCCTGGGCGCCGACATCATCGTCAACACCGATGCCGATAATCAGTACCGGGGGGAGGACATCGCCCGGCTGATTGAGCCTATCCTGACGGGCCGGGCCGACATCGTCGTGGGCGACCGGGGGGTAGCCGCGCTGGAGCATTTCTCCCCCCTGAAGCGACTGCTCCAGAAGTGGGGGAGTTGGGTCGTGGGGCGCGCCGCCGGCATCCCCATCCCGGATGCCACCAGCGGCTTCCGGGCCTTCACCCGGGAGGCCGCCCTGCGCCTCACCGTTCTGGGCGATTACACCTACACCCTGGAAACCCTCATCCAGGCCGGGGCGCGCAAAATGAAGGTCGTCTATGTCCCCGTGCGTACCAATCCCCAGACCCGGCCATCCCGCCTCATCCGCAGTATCCCCTCCTTCCTGGCCCTCTCCGCCGTCACCATCGTCCGGTTCTACACAATGTACCGCCCCTTACGGGTCTTTACGGCCATCGGGAGCGTGCTTCTTGCTGGTGGACTGGCCCTGGGGCTCCGTTTTCTGTACTTTTATCTCCAGAGCCGGGGGGCCGGGCACGTTCAGTCTCTCATCCTGGCCGCCATCCTGACCATCGTCGGCTTCCAGGTCTGCCTCATCGGCCTGATGGCCGACCTTATCCAGATGAACCGGAGGATGCTGGAGGAGATTCTGTATCGGGTGCGAAAAGGGGAACTGGAGCGGAATTCGGACGCGGATAAACGCAGATAACACGGATTTTTTATCGTTTTTTTACCTGCGCCCATCTACGTCAATCTGCATCCGCTTTTTCTTTCGGGACGCCAATGAAAGCAGATTTTCAGGGAAAGCCTCAGGCAGGGAGGAAGACGCGATGGGGCAGTCCGGTCTTTCCCGCAGTTTGCTGGTATTCTGCTCAGTCCTCAGCCTGATTGCTGGTGCGGTAATCGGGTATTTCGCCCCCCACCCCCGCAGCCGACCCATCACGGTCACCACCCCGGACCCCACCCCAACCTCCACGCCGACGCCCACCCCCGCGCCCCTGCGGGTCTACGTCTCCGGGGCCGTGCAGGCGCCGGATGTCTACATCCTCCCACCCGGAAGCCTGGTGCGGGATGCGGTCCGGGCCGCCGGAGGCCCCGCCCCGGATGCGGACCTGGACCGGATCAATCTGGCGCGTGAACTGCTGGACCAGCAGCACATCTACGTTCCCCGCCGGGGGGAGGAGAACCCCGTCCCCGCAATTTCTGAGGGAGTCCCTCCCCGCGCCCCTTCCGCCGGGCCGCTCATCAACATCAACACGGCAACCGCTGAGGAACTCCAGGGACTCCCGCGCATCGGCCCGGCTCTGGCCCAGCGTATCGTCGCCTACCGGGAGATGTACGGCCCCTTCAAGACCCCGGAAGACCTGATGCAGGTCTCGGGCATCGGGGAGGCGATCTTCGCGGCCATAAAGGACTATATCACAGTGGGGCCATGAACGGGCCGGGCACTTCCAGAAGTGCCTGGCACGTTTATGCGGCTATTTTTCCGTTTCCACCCAATACCGGCTTCCGTCACTGATGATTTCTACTGTGCCCCGGTCCTCTATCCGGTAGACCGATTGTTCCGCCAGGCGTCGGTCCTCTGTCCGACGCCGAAAGGTCACAGGATCTCCTGCCGGAACGACCACGACCTCCGGACTCACCCGATTCAGAAACCGGTCCGCCAGGGCGAAGGTTCCCCC
>DAOTWK010000155.1:0-4780 GCA_034435815.1 Anaerolineae bacterium
GTCCTGCGGCGGGCCGGTGCGCAGGTGGTCGGCATCCCGCTCCAGGATGATGGGCCGGACGTGGAAGTTCTGGAGGAACGGCTGCGAGAGGGCGAGCGCCCTGTCCTTTTCTACCTGGTCCCCGATTTCCAGAACCCCAGCGGGTCCGTGATGGCAGCCTGGAAACGGCAGCGGATCGCCGAACTGGCCCGGGAGTACGGGTTCTGGGCGGTAGAAGACCTCCCCTACCGCCGCCTCCGCTACCGGGGCGCAGACCTCCCCACCCTGCGGGAGTTTGCCCCCGAACGGGTCGTGCAGATGTCCTCCTACAGCAAACTTATCAGTCCGGGACTGCGGGTCGGCTATGTCATCGTGCCGCCCGACCTGGCGGACCCGCTGACAAAGATGGCCGAGGACACCTACATCAACGCCAGTTATCTGAATCAGGCTATCGTCTACGAGTTCATCCGTCGGGGATGGATGGGGCCGCACCTGGAATACCTGAAAACCCTCTACCGCCCCCGGCTGGAGGCGATGCTGGATGCGCTGGAGGAGCACTTTGGGAACAGAGCAACCTGGCATCGCCCGGATGGCGGCTTCTTCGTGGGCCTGTACCTCAACGGTTCGGTCCGGGCGGAGGACCTGCTCCGGCGAGCTTCGGAGGTTGGCCTGCGGCTAACCGATGGTCGGGGGTTCTTCGCCAACGGCGGCGGCGACAACTTTGTCCGCCTCCCCTTCTGTGCGCTGACACCGGAGGAAATCCGTGAAGGGATCCGGCGACTAGCAATGGTAGCACGCGAAACGTTCCTCGCGTCGTCACCCGACGCGTGATCCAGCTACACAGGATAGAACCCTCTGGAAATGCCTGCATCTTGGCAGTTTCCACCTTATATCTGGCCGTTGGCCGGAGCAGGAATCCTGGCCCTCGTCCTGGCCTTCGCGGCCTGGCGGCGACGGCCTACTCCCGGAGCCCTGCCGCTGACCTTCCTCATGCTGGCAGTGGCCGAGTGGACTGGATGCTACGCACTGGAAATGGCCAGCCCGGACCGCTCCTTCGCTTTCTTCTGGGCCCGGATGGGGTATCTGGGCATCGTCACGGTGCCGGGGGCCTGGCTGGCCCTGGTGCTCCAGTACACCGGTCGGGGAAACTGGCTGAGAGGCCATCGCTGGCTCCTGTTGACGGTGGAGCCGGTGCTCACCTGGCTGGCAGCCCTGACCAACGACCATCACGGCCTCCTCTGGAGCCGGTTTGAGATGGTGATGCAGGGGCCATACATGCTGGTCAGCGTCACCCACGGGGCCTGGTGGTGGGTCCACTTTGCGTACTCTTATTCCCTGCTCCTCTTGGGCACCGTTCTGCTCTTGAGGGAGGTCCCCCATTCCTCATCCCTCTACCGGAGACAAATCCTCGCCCTGCTATCTGGCGCCCTGTTGCCCTGGCTGGCGAACGTGCTCTACATCCTCGGCCTGAATCCTTTTCGACCCGTAGACCTGACCCCCCTAACATTTACTCTGGCGGGTCTGGTGATGTTTCTGGGTCTGTTCCAGTTCCGGCTACTGGACATCGTTCCCATCGCGCGCTGGGCCGTTGTGGACGGTATGACCGATGGGGTGATAGTGCTGGATATGCAAAGCCGAATTGTGGACCTGAACCCAGCAGCCCTGCAAATCTTCCGCCGTCCCGCCCGGGAACTCATCGGCAGACCCATCCAGCAGGTCGTGACCCGACGGGTGGACCTGTTGGAACAATTCGGCCACGTATTCCAGGCCCAGGCGGAAATCACCCTGGGGGAAGGCTCGGAACAGTACATCTACGATATGCGCATTTCCCCCCTTAACGACCGGCGCGGTCAGGTTATTGGTCGGGTTGTCGTCCTGCGGGAAGTCACCGAACTGAGACAATCTGAGGAGGCCCTTCGGCGTCGTGACGACATCCTGGAAGCCGTGGCTGCTACCGCCGAACGTCTCCTGCGGGCACCGGACTGGCATCTGGGAATACCTGCTGTCCTTGCCGCTTTAGGCGAAGCCACCGGCGTCAGTCGGGTCTACATCTTTGAAAACCACGAGGGGCCGGATGGAGAATGGCTCACCAGCCAGCGGTACGAGTGGGCCGCCCCGGACGCCATCCCGCAAATAGATAACCCGGACCTGCAAAATTTCTCCTACATCCGGGTGGGCTTCGGCCGCTGGGTGGAGCGAATGAGCCAGGGCGAACCGGTCTACGGCCTGGTGCGTAACCTCCCCGAAAGCGAGCGGGATATCCTGGTTGCTCAGGATATCCTCTCCATTGCTGCTGTACCTATCTTCGTAGGACAGGACTGGTGGGGATTTATCGGTTTTGACGAGTGCCGCGTTGAGCGAGAGTGGACAAAAATCGAGATTGAGACGTTACAGATGGCTGCCAACATGCTGGGCGCTGCCATTCATCGCTCCCGCACTTACCGGATTTTAGAAGAGCAGACTCGCTATCTGGCCGCATTGAACGAGATTATCCGCATCGCCATCGGCACCACTGACTTCAAGAATATGCTCCAGGCTCTGGCCGATCGTCTGGGGGAACTCTTTGGCGCCGATGCCTGCTTCATTACCCTCTGGGACGAGGAACGGGGCGCTCCCATCCCCACCGCTGCCTACGGGCCGATGCGGGAGATTTATCCTACCATTCAAATTCCGCCCGACGAGATCACGGTGAGCGCCTCCGTCCTTCACTTGGGGCACGCGCTGGCCATTGAGGACACCTTCAATAGTCCGTATCTCAGCCCCCGCATTGCGGCGATGTTCTCGGCCCATTCTGTGATTGCTGTTCCACTGATAACAGGTTCCCAGAAACTGGGTGCGGTCATTCTCGCCTATGAAAAGCCGCGCCGCTTCACCTCCCAAGAGATCGCACGGGCCGAATATGCGGCCGCCCAGATCGCTCTGGCAATTGCCAAATCTCAAGCGCTGATGCTGACCCAAAAGGAAATCTTTCGCCGCAAGCAGGTGGAGGAGCAACTGCGCCAATATGCCCTCCAACTGGAGGCCCGCAACGAAGAACTGGACGCCTTCGTGCACACCTTGGCTCACGATATTAGAAATCTGGTATCCCTTATTATTGGCTACGCAGAGATGCTGGAATGGAACCTTCAGACCTTTTCCCGTGAAGCCCTGCGAGAGCATCTGCGGAGCATCGCCCGCAGCGGGCACAAAATGGCCGACGTTCTGGAAGCGCTCCTGCTCCTGGCCAGGGTTCGCCATCAGGCAGTGGAAGTCCAGACCCTGGATATGGCGCGCGTCGTGGCCGAAGCCCTCTCCCGCCTGCAAAACTTGATCGAGCAATCCAACGCCGAGGTCATCTCCCCCGAGACCTGGCCTCTGGCGCTGGGCTATGCCCCGTGGATAGAAGAGGTCTGGTTTAACTATATCAGTAACGCAGTCAAGTACGGCGGCCAGCCGCCACACGTAAAACTGGGCGCCGATTTCCCGGCAGATTCCCCCGGGATGGTCCGCTTCTGGGTACAGGATAACGGCCCCGGCCTCACCCCGGAGGAACAGAGCCTCCTGTTTACACCCTTCACCCGGCTCTCCTCCCAGCAGGAAGGACACGGTTTGGGTCTGGCTATTGTCAAGCGTATCGTAGAGAAACTGGGCGGGCAGGTGGGCGTGGAAAGTGAGCCGGGTCGGGGAAGCCGATTTACGTTCACCCTTCCGATGGCAGGTCCCGTAGAGTAAGACGGGCTTTCAGCCCGTCCGGACAGCCTGGAAAGGCCATCCCACATCTGCTCCTGTAGCGCAGGCTTTCAGCCTGCGGTATGGCCTGCGCCACCGGGATGGCCTGGAAAGGCCGCTCTACATCGTATTCTGGAGGAAAACCGCTATGACGCTGAAAGGTAAAGACATTCTGGACGGCGCTCAATTCACCCGCGAGGAACTAGAACGGATTATGGAGGTCGCCGCGGAGTTCCAGGCCCGTCTCCAGCGAACTCCTTCTCTGGACCTATTGAACGGCTACGTCATGGCGACGCTCTTCTTTGAGCCCAGCACCCGCACCCGCCTCTCTTTTGAGACGGCCATGCACCGGCTGGGCGGGCGCGTCGTCGGCTTTTCCTCTGCCGAATCCACCTCCGTGGCGAAGGGGGAGACGCTGGCGGATACGGTCCGGACGGTGGACCAGTATGCCGATGTCATCGTCATCCGCCACCCCCAGATCGGTTCGGCGAAGGTGGCGGCGGAGATGGCGGAGCATCCCGTCATCAACGGCGGCGACGGAGCCGGGCAACACCCCACCCAGGCACTGCTGGACCTCTACACCATCCGCGCGGAGCGGGGCCGGGTGGACGGCCTCACTATCGCCCTCTGCGGCGACCTAAAATTCGGCCGCACCGTCCACTCCGGAGTCTGGATTTACCGCCACTACGATTGCCGCCTCATCTTGGTGAGCCCCGAAGTGTTGCGGATGCCCGCAGAGATCGTCGCCGCGCTGCGGGCCCAGGGCGTGCGGGTGGAGGAGACGACGGACCTGGAGGCCGCACTGGCCGAGGCCGACGTCCTTTATATGACCCGCATCCAGAAGGAGCGCTTCGCCGATCCCGCGGAGTACGAACGGCTCAAGGGAAGTTACATTCTCACCCGGGAGATGATCGAGCGGGTCAACCCCAACGTGACGGTGATGCATCCCCTCCCCCGGGTGGATGAAATTGCGCCGGATGTGGACACCCTGCCCAATGCCGCCTACTTCCGCCAGGCCCGCAACGGCGTCTACGTCCGGATGGCCCTACTGGCGCTGGTGCTGGGAAGGATTGGGGAGGGGGTGTGGATATAA
>DAOTWK010000156.1:0-8999 GCA_034435815.1 Anaerolineae bacterium
GGGGCGGGCGCTTTTCCTCTGGCTGGGCTGGCTTCATCGTCCGGGCCAGTTCCAGGGCGCGGGCGGCCTTCTGGGCGACTTCCTCCTCCCCTCGGTCCCGCATGTCCTGCACGACCCGCTCCAGGAGCGCCAGGAACGAGTCGTTGAGCATCTGCGAGTTAGCCTCCAGGACCTGCCGCATCGTCTCTTCGTCCGGCGCCTCTATCAGTCCGGTCAGCAGGCGCAGTTCCGGTGGCACCTGTTCCTGCAGCAGGCGTATCACCAGTTGCCAGACTTCCTGCAAGCGGGAGAACGTCTCCCGGTCGCCGGCCTGCTGGGCGCCCTCCATCTCGGAGGCCAGAACGTTCAGGAACAGGTCATCCAGTTCCACCAGGCGACGGCGGGCCAGGAGCTCCGGCTGCTCCGAGGTCAGCAGGTCCTGCAGCAGGCGCAGTTTGGCCTGCACCTCCTCCCGGGCCTGTGCCCGGATTTGCTCCCGAACTCCCATGACCTCTTCCCGCAGCGCCTCCAGATGTTTGCGCTTCTCCTCATCCGTTTCGCTCTCTATCCGGCGGGTCAGTTTCTGGAAAAACAGGTAATCTACCAGCGGCTGCCCGAAGGTGACCAGCACGGCGCGGGTTGCCGGGTCTTCGGTCTCTACCAGCAGGTCCAGCAGTTTCTCCCGCGTGGGCTCGGCCTGCAGGGCCCGGAGCGCGCGGGAGCGGGCCGCCAGTTTGCGGCCCACCGCTGTTTGCTCCAGAAGGAGCGCGCGCACTTCCATGAGCCGCTGGAAGGCATCGGCCAGCCCCATCGCGTTGGCCTGCTCCAGGTTGAGGGAGAGAATACGGAAGAAACTCTCATCCAGCATCGCCTCGTTTTCCTGGACGATGGCCATCCGCTCCTCGGGAGTGGACGCCTCCAGAAGCCGTTTCAGCAGGTCCGCCCGGTCCCGCTGGGCCTGCATAATCTCTGGAGTGACGCCGTCGGCTTCCAGCACCCGGTTGACCAGACTCTCGTAGGTGAGGAAGACCTGGGGATTGAGCAGGTAACTCTTGCGCTGCTCCTGGGGAAGTGTGCTCATCACGGCGCGGGAGAGGGCGCCGATGGCCTGCTGCCGCTCCATATCGGTCCGTCCGGCGGCCATGGGCATATAGACCAACGCCAGTTCCTTACGCGGGTCGTGGTAGATGAAGGGAACCTCCAGAATGCTGGCGAACCCGCACGCGGGACACACGGCCAGGTTGACCTGACCGGCCAGCAGTCGGGCTTTGGCCGAGGGGTCCATCTCTACATCTAAAATTTGCTCCAGGGGCATCCCAAAAGTCTGTCGGCAATTGGGACAGGTTACTCGGGCCATCAGTTGTTGAGCCATTTTCCTCCTTTAGAGTAAAGAGTAAAAAAGATCGGTTTCGCATAAAGACACAGAGACACCCTATATGCCCCTTTCTCCCCCGAAACGAGGGGAGAAGGAGGACAGGTGGAGGTGAAGAGGGGTAAAATCATCCCACAACCTATTGTCGAGATTGTTTGTTAAACTGCAAAATTGTCGGGCTCAGCCTGCAAGGCCCCCTTCGGGGGCTGAGGAGTGAGATCTGCGACAAATCCACCGCCCACCTGAATCGTGACGTGCGAGTTTAACCAAAAGGCACAGGGAGGCTATCGTGCCGGGGGCGGGGGAGGCTGAAGGAGAAAGTGGCACCTTTCCCCGGCTCGCTCTCCACCCAGATACGGCCCCCATGGGCTTCCACAATCGCCCGGGCCAGATAGAGCCCCAGGCCGACGCCGCCCGCTTGCCGGACCGGCGCCTCATCCACCCGGTAGAAGGGGTCAAAAATGCGGCCCTGTTCGGTCGCAGGGATACCGATGCCCTCGTCACTCACCGAAACGACCACCTCCTCGGGCCGGACCTCTCCCCGGATGCGAATCCGTCCTCCCTCCGGCGAATACTTGATGGCATTGGAGACCAGGTTGTTCAGCACCTGCTCCAGGCGCATCGGGTCCCCCTGGATGGTGGGAAAGTCCGGCGGGAAGCGAACGGCGATGTCGTGCCGGTCGGTCTGGGGCTGGAACCGCTGGACGACCCGCCGGGCCAATACCTCCAGGTCCACCTCCTCCTGCCGGAGCGGTAGCGCCCGGGCCTGGATGCGGGAAGCGTCCAGCAAATCGGTGATCAGACGGTCCAGCCGCCGTGCCTCCTCCTGGATGACTTCGGCCAGCTCCCGGACCGTCTCATTATCCCACTGGGCATCTGAGCGGGCCAGGGTCTCGGCGTACCCCAAAATCGTCGCTACCGGCGTCTTCAGTTCGTGGGAGACGACGGAGACGAAGGTGGACTTGAGCCGGTCTGCCTCCCGGAAGCGAGTGATGTCCCGCACATTGGCGATGATGTTGACCAGTTTCCCCTCCCGGTCCAGGAGGGGGGCGTAGGTGATGCCCACGCTGAGAACGCCACCGGTCCGACGACGCAGGTCTCCCTCTACGTAGAGGACGGTCTTGCCCCGGGACTGGGCCAGGGGCCAGCCGCCCGCGGTGGCCCGGCTCAGGTCCATCTCCGTATCCCGCCGCGCCCACTGGACCACCTCATCGTGGTGGCGGCCAATGGCCTCGGCGGCCGACCAGCCGGTCATCTCGGCCAGCGCGCGGTTGAAGACAGTGATGCGCTGACCCGGGTCCAGAATCATCACCCCGTCGGCGCTGGATTCCAGGATGGCGTCCAGGCGGCGCTTCTCCTGGGCCAGCCGCTGGTATAACTGGGCGTTGTGAACGGCAATGGCGGCCTGGTCGGCGAAACTGGCCAGAACTTGTCGGTCGTCTGCAGTGAAGGCCGCGCCGTAAGCCCGAATGACGTAGAGGACACCGATCAGTTCCTGCCCGATTCTCATCGGAAGGGCGATGACCTGACTGAAAGGCAGGCCGGTCCGCAGGGCGACCTCCGCCAGTTTCGCCTCCAAGTCAGGGATGTGGAAGAGAAACGGGTCCACCTGGTTGGGAATGTCCACCAGCAGGAGGGAGAAGTAGTCCTGGAGCCGGGAAGAGAAGCCGCGCGAGGCCCGGATGGTAAACCGACCGTCCGGTTCCCGGACGGCGATGAGGGCCGCCTGCCCGCCCAGCATCTCCATGGCCGCCTTCAACACTTCGGCCAGGACGGTATCCAGGTCCAGTTGGGCGGTCAGCGCGCGGATGATTTTCAGCAAATAGTCCCGCTGGCGAATCCAGTAACTGGCGAACATGGACAACAGACCCCAGACGACGGGCTGGCTATCCGATAGCCTCCGCCCGAAAGAAAGAGCATTTTTCACTGCGGCGGCAAAGCCGCCCGCCGAAAACTCCGACTGAGGGGTGGGGTGAGGGCAAAAGCGCCGAATTGTCGGAATAATTTGTCAAGTTGTTATGCGTCCGGACGGGATTGGCCCAAAGGGTCAGGTGACCAGGGATACAGACGATTTCGTTCTGTGCCGCACTCCGAACGAATCCTCGGACACTTAGTGCAGGTAGACCAGGGGGTCTACCGGTACTCCGTTATGGCGCAGTTCAAAGTGGAGGTGCGGCCCGCTGGAGCGACCGGTGCTGCCCGCCGCGCCGATGATTTCCCCCTGCCGCACCTTCTGGCCGACGACAACGGAGAACGCCGAGAGATGGGCGTACCAGGACTGCCAGCCGTCGGCGTGGTCTATAACGACCAGGTTGCCGTAGCCGCCGGAGACGCCGGCGAAGGAGACCACCCCGTCGGCCGTGGCGAAGATGGGGTCGTGGAGAGCAGCCGCAATATCCAGCCCGATGTGACGGGGGTTAGACGGGTCGCGGAAGTACCAGCCCGAGATATTCCGACGCGGCGCCGGCCAGGCGAAGCCGGAACTGCCCGTGGGGAGTTCCTCCAGCGGCCAGCCCGCGGGCGGCTCGCCGCTGTAGACCTCCGGTCGGGTCAGATATCGCTCCCCGGATAGAGTGACCAGCAGGGTATAGCGGCCCGGCGTGCCCGATAGCGCTTCCAGCCGCAGGAGATATGAGCCGGTCTGCGGGAGTTCCCGTTCCACGATATACGGCGGCAGGGTGACCGTGCCCTCCTCTTCCGCCAACGTTGTCCCGTCCGGCGCCAGCAGGGTAGCCCGCAGCGCCGCCTCCGGGCCGGAGGCAGTGCTGGGGCGGAACCAGACCTCCACCGTGACCAGGTTGGGCGTCCCGGAGTCCCCCCCTGCGGCCGCGAAGACCCAGCGGTCCGTCTCTCCGGCCTCCAGCATTCCCTCCGCGCTCTCTCCGAGGACCAGCAGGGATTGGGGCGGGGGTGTAGCCTGGGCCAGGGCGATAGTATCCCCCTCCGGCAGGCCACCTCCGTTCCCTCCGGACGAGCACGCGGTCAGTAGCAGTAGCCCCAGGGATAGCGCGCAGGCCCACCCGGACGGGCGGCTCATCGCCCCTCCACCTCCCGCTCCCAGATGTGGCGAACTTCCACCTCCGGGTCGGCCTGGATAGCCGAAAGCAACGCTTCCCGGTCCACGCCCTCCACCCGCAGCGTCAGGTCCATCTGGCCCGCGGTCCCAGGAGAGTGGGAGACGACAGAGCAGATATTCCCCCCCGCCTGAGCGATACGCCCGGCCAGTTTGGCCAGTTCCCCGGGGCGGTTGGGCACCCGGACGGTGAGCCGGACCGCCGTCGTATCGGCGCCCAGCGCCTCGGCGAACTGGGCGAAGATGTCGGAGCGGGTGATGATGCCGACCAGTCGGCCCGTCTCATCCGCCACCGGCAACCCGCTGAGGTTGTGGTGAATCATCAGCCGGGCGGCCTCTTCCAGGGGGTAATCCGGCGGCACTGCAATGACCGGGGACTTCATCACCTGTTCCACCCGGTGCTGCCGCTGGAGGACGCCGGGAGATGGCGCGGTCGCCAGGAAGTGCTTCAGTTCCTCCTCGGTGACCATCCCCACCAGACGCCCGTTCTCGTCCACCACCGGCAAATGACAGAAGCCGCCGCTTTTGCAGATGGCCAGCCCGGCCAGCGGGTCACTGCCGGGACGCAGGGTGATCGGATTGGGGGTCATCCGGTCTCGCACCAGCATCGGTTCCTCCAGAAGAGGATTATACCCCGGAAGCGAACTCTGGACAAATTCCCCCGTAGTGCAGGTTGTAAGCCTGTATAGAGCAGGCTTGGCGGCCTGCGTTCCGGCGAACTCTGGACAAATTCCCCAATTCGTGGCATACTCATAACCGCCAGCCTATCCGAGGTCTCTGCCAATGTATCTGAGTCGGCGAAGGCGAAAACGATCCAATCCCTGGCGGGTTCTCTTCCTGCTCCTGCTCATTGGCGCTGCGCTGTACACCTATCAGCGAGTCCAGCCGCCGGAGGTGGAAGTGACCATCGTGCCCACCCCGACTCCCACTCGTCCCCCCCAGTCCTACCAGATAGAGGCGGACGGGTACTACTGGGACGGAGACCTGCGGGGCGCCATCGCGGTCTACCAGCAGGCCATCGGGTTGTTCCCCAACGACGCGTCCCTCTACCCGCCGCTGGTCCGCCTGCTGGTGCTGGACGGCAAACCGCTGGAGGCCGTCCGGTATGGGGAGCGGGCGGTGGCAATAGACCCGAACTCCGCCCCTGCCTGGGCCGCTCTCTGCCTGGCCTACGACTGGGTCGGATGGGTGCAGGATGCGCTGGACGCCTGCGATCGGGCCATCAGCCTGGACCCCGCCTACGCCGGGACGTACGCCTATCTCTCCGAGGCGTACACCGATAGCGGACAGTGGAACGCTGCGCTGGAGGCCGCCCGGACGGCCCAGAAACTGGACCCCCGCAGCGTGGACGGACTGCGGGCCTACGGCTACGCGCTGGAAATGATGGGCAACTACAGCGGGGCGATTGAGTTCTACCAGAAGGCGCTGGAGATTCATCCTAAACTGGCGTACCTCTATCTGGACATCGGGCGGAACCGGCAAGCGCTGCTGAATCCCTCCGGCGCCATCGCCGCCTACCGCCAGGCGGTGGAACTGGCACCCTACCGGGCCGACGCGCTGGCCCACCTGGGCTGGGTCTACTACGCCATTGAGGAGTACCAGGAGGCCCGGCGGTACCTGGAACAGGCCATCCAGGCCGACCCGGAGTACGCCGCCGCCTACGGGCGCCTGGCGACCGTCTACTGGACTCAGCGCAACTACGAATCGGCCATCCCCAACTTTGAGAAGGCCATAGATATGGCCTACCGGGCCTCCCGCCGGGCCACGCGCGGCTTCTACATCACCGTGGAACCGGTCCAGAACGAGTACACCTACCCCACCCTGACCCGCAAAATCCTGGAGGGGCGACTTCGCCCCACCGATAGCGCGATGGTCCACATGGCCGCCGATCTGACACCCACCGACGGGAGCGGCGCCTGGGCCGCCGCGCGCGGTCGGATCACTATGAACGCGATGACCGGTGAGGTCTCCCTGACCCTGGAGCGGATGCCGGACCCGCCCGCCGGTCAGGTCTATGTGGGCTGGTTCAGCGGCCTACGGACGCTCTCCAACACCCCGCTGAACACCGGCCCCCTCTGGGTGGCCTCCGACGGCACAGTAACGACCACGCTCAAGGCCGAACCGGTCCGGGGCCCCCGCATTGAGTATTACTACACCCTGGGCCTCTGCTACTTCTATATGGCCCAGTGCGAGCGCGCGTACCCGCTCTTTGAGGCCGCGCTCCAGATAGACCCGGAGGATGCCAACGCCAAAGAGGGCATCCGTCTCTGCCGCCGGGCCGAGGGAACCCCGACGCCGTAGCATGTCGCAGGGCGCGGGGCGCACAGGATACACATTCTGGGTGATTGCTGATGGCTGCTAAATTTCCCGAACATCTGGTCCGATTGCTGGTCGCCCTCCTCAAGTACCAGGCCCGGACCTGGCTGGGGGAGGAGTTTATGGAGGCGGCCGGGGACGCGCTGGCCGACATCGGCGGCCAGGAACTCCAGGCCGGCCTGGACCGCTGGCTGCGCGCCCCCGAGACCGCGCGCCAACTCCTGGAGGCCGCCCGGCGCGCCGAGACGTATGTCCAAGAACATTGCGCCGACCCGGCCCTGCGCGGCGCGCTGACCCTGCGCTTTGCCGACCTCCCGGCCGTCCAGGCCGCGCTGGCCGACCTCCCCAGCGCGCTGGACGAATCGGGCCTGGAGCGGGCCCTGCAGGAGTCGCTGGCGCGCGACCTGCCTACCCTCACCCCCGCCCAGCGCGAGCAAGCCGTCCGCCTCTACACCGACGCGCTGCTGCGGGCCGTCTCCACCATGAAGGACTTTGCCCTGCCCGTGATCGCCCAGACCGTCCGGGACATCCGGGAGGAACAGCGGGAGCAGACCGCGCTGCTGCGGGAAATCCTCCGGCGGCTGGAGCGGGGGGAGACTCTGGAGCCTGAGGAGGATAACGCCCTGAGCCAGGCCCTGATTCGGGGCCAAATGACCGCCCTGGGCGACATCTCTGGCTCTATTATCATTATTGGCTACGGCAACCGGGTGAACCTGGGGCCTGCCCAGGTGGACCGCCTGCGCCCCCAAGTGACCCTCCCCGGCGATCTGCCGCCCGGCTCCTACGTTCCCTTCCCCCGCAACGCCCTCTTCACCGGCCGCGAGGGGGCGCTGCGGCGACTGGCGGAGGTGGTGTGCCCTCACCCCTCCCCCGCCGTCTCCGGCGGCACGCCCTCCCTTCTCCCGCTTGGGGGCGAGGGGAGGGGGTTGGGAGGTGGGGTGAGAGCTCTCATCACCCAGGCCATCACCGGCATGGGCGGCGTGGGCAAGACCCAACTGGCCGTTGAGTTCGCCTACCGCTACGGCTACCGCTTCCGCTCCGTCCACTGGCTGGACCTGAGCGACCCGGCGCGCCTGGATGAAAAGATTGCCACCAACGGCGCCCGTATGGGCCTGAAATCCTGGCCCGACAAACTCCCCGACCAGGTGGCCCGTACCCTGGCGGCCTGGACGGCGGAGGGCCCCCGCCTGCTGATTCTGGATAACCTGGAGGACCCCGCCACCGCGCAGGACGTATTGGCCCGCCTCTCCCACTCCTCCCTGCGGCTTCTCCTCACCGCCCGCCGCCGGGACTGGCCCCGCCACCTGGGGCTGGAGATACTCCCCCTGGACGAGTTCACGCCCGAAGAGAGCCGGGCCTTCCTGCGGAAGTTCCTCCCCCCCGACCGCGCCGCCGACGGCGACCTGGACGCGCTGGCGGAGCACCTGGGGCACCTTCCCCTGGCGCTGGAACTGGCCGGGCGCTACCTGGAGTGCCACTCCTGCCTTCAGGTTTCCGACTACTTGAAATCCCTGGAGAGGGTCCTGGCCCACTCCTCCATGCAGGGCTGGCGGCCCGACCTCCCCTCTCCCACCGGGCACGACCCGAGCCTCGAGGCCACCTTCGCCCTCTCCTGGGAGCGGGTAGAGGACCCGGACGCCCGGCGGGCCTTCGTCCTGGCGGGCTTCTGTGCGCCCAACCTCCCCATCCCGGAGGCCATCCTGGAGCGGATGATAGAGGACCCGGTGCGGCGGGACGAGGCGCTGGGGGAACTGGTGGGCCTGGGATTGCTGAAAGGTGACCCGACCGCTCCGGTGATCCACCCCCTCCTGGCGGAGTTCGCGCGCGGGGTGGTCCTCACCCCTACCCCCGAACCGGAGATGGCGGGGGATGGGGTGAGGGCCTTCCTCTCCGCCCTCGCCGACCTGGCCTCCGAGACCAACCGCCGCATTCAGCGGACCGGCGATTACCGCCTTTTCGCCCCCCTCCTTCCCCACCTCCGCGCCGTGGCCGAAAAGGCCGGGCCGCTTTTCCCGCCCCAACCCGGCTCCGAACCGGCGGCGGACGTGGCCCGCCTCTGGGGTGAACTGGGCTACCATCTGCACAACGTTGCCGACTACGCCGGGGCGCGGGAATGCTACGAGCGCGCCCTGTGCATAGACGAGGCCGCCTTCGGCCCCGACCACCCCAACGTCGCCATCCGCTTCAACAACCTGGGCTCGGTGCTCCAGGACCTGGGCGACCTGGCCGGGGCGCGGGAATATTACGAGCGCGCCCTGC
>DAOTWK010000157.1:0-12692 GCA_034435815.1 Anaerolineae bacterium
CGCGCGGCGGCCTGGCGGGCCTCCCGCAGCGCCGGGGTCTCCCCCAGCGCCATCGTGACCTCCCGGAGGCGACGGCGGAGGGATTCCTCCTCTTGGTCTAATTGCTGCAGGCGATATAGCGGCACAGCGCGGTTCATTGCTGGACACCCGACAGGTAGAAGGCTTCTATCTGCATACAATCAGCGGCAAAGGTAAAGGCCGCTCGCAGGTCTTCCATGCTCAAAACGGGATAGTTTTCCAGGACTTGCTCTTTGATCCACCCAGCGGCAAAGAGGCTGAGAACGAAATCCACAGACAACCGGGTGCCCTTCACCACGGGTTTTCCTGATAGAACCTCCGATCCGGAGTGGATACGGTCCCGCCAATTCATCCTTGCCTCGGCATCACTGATTTTCCCACAATATCAGCCTGGGGTCCGGATACGGCGAGGGCAGGATGACCTCCCCCGCCTCCCCATACTCAAAGAGGGGCTTCTGCGCGGCCTCCCGGCAGACCCGCTCGTAGGCCGTCTGGCAGTACTCCGGGGAGATGTCTACCCCGATGAACCGCCGCCGCAGCCGATACGCGACCACCGTTGTCGTCCCGGCCCCGTTGAAGGGGTCCACCACGATGTCCCCCCGGTAAGTGAAGAGCCGCATCAGGCGGTATGGGATTTCTTCCGGGAACATCGCCGGATGGCCGAATTCCTTCATTCGGCCCTCCGGCGCGATGTTCCAGCGACCGTAGACCCATTCCTTGAATTCATCGGCGGTAATATCTATTGCCTCGCGGGGGCCAACCTTGCGGTGGGTCGCCTTGTCAAAGACCTCAATGAACTCCCAAGTATACTTGATGTAGGGCATAGAGGGCGATTGCCAGCTGCCCCAGGCGGTGTATTTAGCGTTATAGTTGCTTTTTTCCCAGAGAATTTCCGCCTTCCAGAGGAATCCGAGTCGCTGCAACTGGTGGGAGATGATGTGGTGGGTTGGGATATAATCGGAAAACAGCGGCTGGACGTTAACGGCGATGCGGCCACCAGGTTTCAGGATACGGTAGCACTCGGCCCAGATGCGGTAGAGTTTGTCAAAGTACTCGTTCCATTCGCGGGTATCCTCGGTCTGGTCCCCGGCGTAGGAATGGCCGAAGTTGTACGGGGGTGAGGTGATGACCATATCCACGCTATCGGCAGGTAAGCCCTTCAGAACTTCTTCCGCATCGCCAACGATAATGGTGTTCACAAATGGCTGAATCTCCGGGGGCTCCTCAATGGCGATGGCGGCGGTTCGGTATTTCGTGCCCCGACGGATCCGTTCTTTCCCTTTCTTGTCTCTAACCTTCTCTTCCCTGTTCAACTTCACAGTACTTTTCCCTCCCTGGCCACTTTCTCTCCAATCCGCGACCAATCCCTCTGGAGATGATCCCGCACGAATCCGAACAGGTCCTCCACGACCTCGTATTGAATAGGGTTCAAAGCCCCTGCCCGGCGTCTCTCCCGCCGCAGTACGTATATCTGGTCTATGCGCGAGTACTTCGGGTCCACCTCATAACTAACATCATACCACTCGGTAGCCACAATGAAAAGGCAGTACGGATTGCCCATTTTGATTTTCTCAGCCGTTGCGATGGACCCCTCCAGCATCGTTTTGTCCATATAGGTCTTGCATTCTACCGAGACCACCGGCACATAGAGGGTTCGGCCCTCGCCATCAGCCTGAATCCGGACCTCCCGATAAATGGCGAAATCCTGGTCCTTCTCGTTGACCCGCATGCTGGGAGATTGCAGGAAGGCCCGAAAGTTTTCCGGCGCAAAGTACAGGTTGCTGTAGGCGCGAATTCCGCCGATGTCCATTGTCTGGGTCGCTTCTGTAGCCCGAGCCTCCCGGTTCATTTCCTCCAGCAGGTCCCGGAAGAGGTAGTACAGGAACTCTTCCAGAACGCTGGAATGGAACTTGGACTGTGCAGAGAAGGGAACAGCCTCTGCGGCCAATTTGTATCGGTTTAGTGCATCCACCCGTGCTCGGATGATCTCCGGAGTATAACCGTATATCTCGTTCTCTCGGACCCAGTCCTGATATGCCCGAATGACGCCCGAAAGGCGGTCCCAATTTTCTCTCTGGCGTAGTTTGGTCAGGATGTTGCGACCGTGAACCTGCGCTGGCTTCAGACTTTGCCGGAGCCAGTGCATCGCCGTGTCCCGGTCAATTTCCGGCTGATGGGTCATCTTCGGGCTTCTCCATATCTGTGGTCTCCAGGCGCGCGGCAGGCCCGCGCTGCCGCAGGGCCAGCAGGGCCACCCCCGCCAGAACCAGGGCCAGGCCGAACCACTGCGCGGCCGCCAGCGGGCCCAGCATCCAGGCGTCCGGGCGGAAAAACTCAATCCAGAAGCGGCCCAGCGCGTAGCCCACAATGTAGCCCACGAAAATGTCCCCTTCCCGCAGACGGTCCGCCCGTTTCTTCGCCAGATACGCCAGTACCAGAAACAGCATCAGACACCAGAGGGACTCGTACAGGAAGGTGGGGTGAAACAGGGTGTCCGGCGGGTACTGGCTGATGGGATACATCTCCAGCCGGTGTGCGGCATCTATCTTCACACCCCACCAGGAGGAGCCGGTGGGCGGGCCATAGAGTTCCTGGTTGATAAAGTTGCCCCAACGGCCAATGGCCTGTCCCAGCGCCAGCCCCGGCGCGCCCAGATCCAGCAGGGTGAACAGCGGGAGCTTGTTCCGCCAGGCGTAGATGGCCACGCCCAGAATGCCGCCGATGATGGCGCCGTAGATACCTAGCCCGCCCTCCCAGATTTTCAGGATGTCCAGCGGGTGCTCCCGGTACCACTCCCAGCCCAAACCACCGCCTCGCGGGCTGGAGAAGACATGGTAGAGCCGGGCGCCGATGACGCCCAGAATCATCACCACCACCAGGCCGTTCCAGACGTGGTCGGGGTGGATGCCCTTGCGGGGGGCCTGGCGCGCTGCGTAGACCGCGCCCAGCAGGATGCCGACTGTAATCAGGACACCGTACCAGTGGATGGCAATGGGGCCGATCCGTACCAGAACTGGGTCAACCGGTGGGGTCATTCCCCTCCTCCTTGTAATTCTCCTAATTCTCCCGATTCCCCTGATTCTTCACAGGAAGCCTTCCAGGAATCGGGCGATTTCGTACTGCCAGAAGACAGGGCCGTCCTTGCAGATGAATTTCTCCCCCAGGTTGCAGCGCCCGCATTTGCCGATGCCGCAGTGCATGCGGGCCTCCAGAGTGGTGAGCATCTGCTCCGGAGCGAACCCCAGTTTCTTCAGGGTCAGGAAGACGAAGTGAATCATAATCGGCGGGCCGCAGGTGATGGCGACGGCGTTCTCCGGCGACGGGGCCACCTTCTCCAGCAGTTGGGTGATGAGGCCGACGTTGCCGGTCCACCCCGGCCCGGCCTGGTCTACGGTGACGTGGAGTTCGGTGGCCCAGGCGGAGCGCCACTCGCCAAACTCCTCGGTGAAAATCAGCAGGTCCGGGCTGCGAGCGGCCCAGAGAATGGTCAGATGGCCGTAGTCCTCGCGGTGGTCCAGGATGGTGTGAATGACGGGCCGCAGCGGCGCGCCGCCGATACCGCCGCCCAGGATGACGATGTTCTTGCCGCGTAACTGGTCCATAGGAAACCAGTTACCCAGCGGCCCGCGCACGCCCACCGGGTCGCCCACGTCCAGGGAGTGGAGCGTGAAGGTCACATGTCCCAGGGCGTTGACAGCGAATTCCAGAAGCGGTCCCCGGCGCGGGGTGGATGTGATGCCGAAGGGGGCTTCCCCGGCGCCGAACGCAGAGACGAAGGCGAACTGCCCGGGCTTGTAGTCGGCGAAGGCAGCCCGACCCTCCGGCTCCAGCAGTTCCACCTGGAACAACTTGATCCCGGTTGCCAGGTCGCGGACACCGACCAGCCGGCCCGGATAGGGGCGCATCGGGTTAGCCAGGGCCATGCTCAGCCTCCTGGGTTTTCAATTGCTCTTCTGCCCAGTGGACAACGAATTCGGCAACAGCGAGCGCCTCCCGATACTCCGACTCTGCGATCGGGGGCGCAGTACTTGGGTAGCGAGTCAGTACTGCGAAGCGAGTCAGCCTCCAGGTCGCTCCGGGCACGATTCGACCACTCCCAGGGACTATTCGGGGGATACCTCTGGGGCACGGTAGACCTCCCTCCCTTCCCGCAGGGCAGAAGCGATAACCAGGTAGGGGGCGTCCCGGTAGCGTTCCACATCCTCCGGAGTCACCACAATCACATCCACTGCCTGGCAACGCCGTACGGGTCGATGGATTAGAACAATCTCCACCGCTTAAACTTTGCCAGTTCCTCCCTGACTCGCTTTTCAAAGTCCTTACGGACTGGGGCACTTTATTGCCATGTTTTGATCTCTTTGCTGAATTTACGGACGTTCAGAACGACTCATGCTCCGTTCGGGCGATGATTTCGTCCTGCAGGGCCTTCGTCAGGTCGCAGAAGTAGTCGCTGTAGCCAGCCACCCGCACAATCAGGCTCCGGTACTGCTCCGGATGCTCCTGCGCGGCCCGCAGCGTGGCTGCATCCACCACGTTGAACTGAATGTGATGCCCGTCCAGGCGGAAGTAGGTCCGGATCAACTGGACGAATTTATCCAGCCCTTCCTCCGTCTTCAGCAGGGAGGGGTTGAATTTCTGGTTGAGCAGAGTGCCGCCGGTGCGGACGTGGTCCATCTTGGCGGCGGACTTGAGGACGGCGGTGGGACCGCGCCGGTCGGCGCCCTGAACCGGGGAGATGCCCTCGGAGAGCGGCATCCCGGCCTTCCGCCCGTCCGGCAGCGCGCCAGTGACCGAGCCAAAGTAGACGTGGACGGTGGTCGGGAGCAGGTTGATATGGTAACGTCCGCCTTTGGTGTTGGGGCGTCCGTCCACTGCCCGGAAGTAAGCCTCAAAAACGGCCCGCATCACCTCGTCGGCATCGTCATCGTCGTTGCCGTATTTGGGGGTGCGGTGGAGCAGGGTCTGGCGGAGCGACTCGTGGCCGGCAAAGTCGCTCCGCAGGGCCGAGAGTAGTTCGTCCATAGAAACGGTGCGCCGGTCAAAGACGTGGTAGCGGATGGCGGTCAGGCTGTCGGTGATGCTTCCCAGACCGACACCCTGGATGTAGGTGGTGTTGTAGCGGGCACCGCCGTCGTGATAGTCCTTTCCCTTTGCGATGCAATCGTCAATCAGAATGGAGAGGAACGGCGCGGGGATGTGGCGGGCGTAGAGCCGTTCTATGACGTTGTTGCCGCGAACCTTGATGTCCACAAAATAGCGCAGTTGCCGCTCAAAGGCGGCGAAGAGTTCGTTAAACGAGGCGAAGTCTCTGGGGTCGCCCGTCTCCAGACCGATGCGGCGGCCCGTGCGGGGGTCCACCCCGTTGTGCAGGGTGATTTCCAGAATCTTGGGCAAATTCATGTAGCCCGTGAGGATGTAACTCTCCTTGCCGAAGGCGCCCGTCTCCACACAGCCGCTGGTGCCACCGTTGCGGGCGTCGGCCAGGGACTTGCCCTGGCGCAGGAGTTCCTGGACGACCAGGTCGGCGTTGAAGACCGACGGTTGCCCGAAGCCGGTGCGGATGATGCGGGCGGCCCGTTTGATGAACGCGTCCGGACTCTTTTTGCTGACCTGGATGGACGCGCTGGGCTGCAGGAGCCGCATCTCCTCCACCACGTCCAGGATGAGATAGGTGAGTTCGTTGACGCCGTCGGAGCCGTCCTCCCGCAGGCCGCCCAGATTGATCTGGGCAAAGTCGGTGTAGGTGGCACTCTCCGCCGCCGTGACGCCCACTTTGGGAGGCGCAGGTTGGTTGTTGAACTTGATCCACAGGCACTGGAGCAACTCTTCGGCCTGCTCCCGCGTGAGGGTCCCGTCCTCCAGTCCTTTGCGATAGAACGGGTAGAGGTGCTGGTCCAGCCGCCCAGGACTGAAGGAGTCCCAGGTGTTCAGTTCGGTGGTCACGCCCAGGTGGACGAACCAGTAGTACTGGATGGCCTCCCAGAAGTCCCGGGGTGGGTGGGCAGGGACGCGGGTACAGATTTCGGCGATGCGCTCCAGTTCCTGTCGTCGCCGGGGGTCGGACTCGCGGGCCGCCAGTTCCCGCGCCTTCTCCGCGTGCCGCTGGGCGAAGCGGATCAGCGCGTCCGCGCAGATGAGCATCGCCTTCAGTTCTTCCTGCTTGTCGTAGGCCTCCGGGTCGTTCAGATAGTCCAGGTTCATCAGGGCGCGGCGGATGTCTTCCTGAAAGTCCCGCATGCCCTTGCGGTAGATTTTGTCGTCTAGGACGGTGTGGCCCGGGGCCCGCTGTTCCATAAATTCGGTGAAAATGCCCGCCTCGTAGGCCGCTTTCCACTCATCTGTCATCTCCCGGAAAATGAGGTCGCGCATAGATTTGCCGCGCCAGAAGGGGATGATGACGTCCGCGTAGACCTGCCGGGCCTGCGGGCTGACGGCGAAGGGGATTTTTTCCCGCGAGTTCAGGATGTCCAGGTCCTCCAGACTATGACAGCAAAGTTCGGGATAGGTGGGCGCGGCTTTCGGGAACGGGCCCTTTTCGCCGACAATTCGTTCGCCTTCGCCGATGTAGATGGTTCGGTGTTCCATAATGTAGCGAAAAGCCAGGGCGCGGCGCATCGGCGCGGAGATGGGGCCCAGGTCCTGGCGATAGAATTCGGTCAGGAGTTCAGCCCGTTCGGTGGAGAGGGTCGGGCGGGCCTCCAGGCTCTGCTCTCTCAGTCGGGCAACACGGTCGGTCATGGGCATGGCGGACACCTCACTCCGTGACCTGCGACTTGCGGCCTGAAACTCACCCTCTGGCGGCGTCCTGCATCACCTCGGTGATGTCTATCTCCACCGGGCAGGCGACAATACAGCGACCGCAGCCGACGCAGCCCAGAGGGCCGAAGTCCTCCGGATAGTAGCAGAATTTGCACATAAAGCGGTTGCGCAGCCGCTCCCAGTTGGTGGGACGGGGGTTGTGGCCGCCCGCCACCCGCCGGTAGTTGGGACTGGTGCAGGCATCCCATACCCGGATGCGTTCGGTGAGGACCCGTCCGGGCCGGATGTCCACCACCCGGTCCACCACGTCGTAGCAGCGGCAGGTGGGGCAGACATAGGTGCAGATGCGGCAACTGAGGCATCGCTCGCCGTGGCGCATCCAGAGACGCTGTTCCTCAAAGAGAGTCCGCCATTTCTCCGTGGGCATGACGGGGACCGGCGGGTTGTACTCCTCCACCGGACGGGGTTCGCCCCGAACCTCCGCCGGGGGCAACCCTTCCAGGACGGCCACGCCTCTCGGCGTCACCGGCTGCAGGATGTAGATGCCGTCTTCGGCGGGGCGGACCAGGACGTCCAGGTGGGTCGGGTCGGCGGGGCCACCGCCCATAGAAGTACAGAAGCAACCGTCCCACATGCGGATGCAGGCCATGCCCACCAGCGTGGTCCGTTCCCGGTGATGGCGGTAGTAGGCGTCGGACGGGTCCTGGTTCAGGAACAGTGCGTCTATGGCGCTCAGGCCGTGCGCGTCGCATGGGCGCAGGCCGAAGACCACCTGGCGACGGTCGGGCAAGACCTCCTCCAGAGACACATCCTTCCCACGCTGTTCAATACGCAGGATGACCTCGGTGGAGGGGAAGAGAAACTCTTTGGCCGAGAGTTCGGGCCGTTCGTAATCCAGCAGGACCTCTGCGCCGGAGGAGACGGGACGGTAGAGGACGTGCCCCTCCACATCCTGGGGGGCGATCAGGTCGGCTTCCTGGGCCAGATGGTCCAGCCACTGGCGCAGGGTCTCAGTGGTGGCGTATCGAGTCATCGCTTCCTCCCGGTAGAGGGATTGGGGACCGGGGCAGGTAGCGGGTGTTGATTATTGGCCCGAATGTTCCCCCGGGCCAACGAGGCGAAGACACCCAGGATGCAAAGGGCAACGAAGACGCCGAAGGCGGCTCGCGCACTGGTCAGGAAACGGGTGGCAGTCTCCGGTGTGACGTCCGTATTGCCCATGAAGAGCGCAAGAATGAGCATGACGATGCCCATGCTGAGCATCTGCCCGGTCAGCCGCATGGTCCCCAGGGTCGCCGAAGCGACGCCGTAGTGGGCACGGTCCACCGAACTCATCACTGCGTTGGCGTTGGGGGAGGAGAAGAGGGCGAACCCGAATCCCAACAGGGCCAGGACGCCGATGACGTAGGGGACGGCAGTGGAGGGGCCCAGCGGGTAGAGCAGGGCCAGCCCAACCACCGTCAGGGTCATCCCGGCCGAGGCGACGATGCGCGGTTCCACCCGGTCGGATGTCCAGCCGGCCAGTGGGGAGAAAAGGGCCTGAACGACGGGCTGGGCCAGGAGAATCAGGCCAGCCTGCTGGGGGCTCACCCCACGCACTGATTGCAGGTACAGGCTGAGCAGAAAGCCCACGGCGGAGGTGGCGCTGTAGTTGATGAGGGCGGCCAGATTGGAGAAGGTGAAGGCCGGGTTATGCCGGAAAAGGTTCAGTTCCAGGACCGGCGTCCGGGCCCGCCCTTCCCAGAGGGCGAAGAGGGCCAGGAACAGGATGCCGGCGAGAGTCAGCACCGCGCCGACCACCGATGGGAGGCGGGAGAAGCCGTAGATGAGGGCGACCAGTCCCAGGCCGTAGAGGATGGATCCGGGCCAGTCAAAGCCCTCGCCGTCGGCGGCCCGCCACTCACCCTGGAGTTTCCAGGCTGCCAGTGCAGCAACCAGTGCCGCCAGCGGCACGTTCAGGAAGAAGATGCTCCGCCAGCCCCACTGCTGGGTGAGCACGCCGCCCAGGAACGGGCCGACGGAGAGACCCACATAGACGGCGGCGACGCTGAGTCCCAGCACCCGTCCCCGTTCCTGGGGCGGGAAAACGGAGGTCAGGATGGCGACACCGGTGCCGAAGATCATCGCCCCGCCGACCCCCTGCACTACCCGGGCGGCAATGAGCACTCCCACCGATGGGGCCAGGCCGGAGAGCAACGCGCCAATCGCATAGACCCCCAGTCCCCAAACGAAGATGCGCTTCCGCCCTCGCTGGTCGGCCAGTTTGCCCAGAGGAACCAGGAACATAGCCGATGCCAGGAGGTAGACAGTGGAAATCCAACCCAGCAGCACCGCTCCGGTAGAGAACTCCCGACCGATGGACGGGAGGGCAATGTTCAGCGCCGAGCCCATGAAGGGAGTAAGGAAAGAACTGCATGTGGCAACCACTATGGCGACACGGCGGGTGGTAGTGGTGGTTCCGTCCATTTCTGGCTCCTGGATAGCGCTGGAATGTATTATAACACCGCCTTCCATGCAGGCAAGCCGCCCACCTGGGGGGAGGAGTTTTCAGCCCCCGCAGGGGGCTTTGCCATTGAGTCCGGCGGTTTTACCCGTACCCCCCGCCCCCCTCCGCTCGCCTTCGGCGGCGGGAGAGGGGAAGGCAGGGGGTGGGGTGAGGGCCCTTCGCGCCGGATTGACAGTTTCGCAGTTTTCCATTAGAATACCTGCGGAAAGTTGCCCTAATCGGCCGGTTTGAGGATGGTCGCGTTTTGAGCAACGAATTTCTGTCAGGAGGTTGAGTTGAAAGAGTATACGACCCGACATATTCGCAACCTGGTTCTGCTGGGCCACGGCAGCAGCGGCAAGACATCCCTGGCTGAGGCGATGCTCTTCGCCAGTGGAGCCACCAATCGTATGGGGCGGGTGGAAGACGGTACCACCGTCTCCGATTTTGACGAAGAGGAAATCCGACGACGCATCTCTCTGAGCCTCGCCCTGATTCCAGTGGAATGGGAAGGGTGCAAACTGAACGTCCTGGACACCCCCGGCTACCTGGATTTTATTGGCGAGGTCATCAGCGGCATCCGCGTTGCCGATCTGGCGCTGGTACTGGTGGACCCCGTGGGTGGGGTGGAGGTCGGCACCGAACTGGTCTGGAACTACGCCGACCAATACGACCTGCCCCGGATGGTGGTGGTCAACAAGATGAACCGGGAGAACGCCGACTTTGCCCGCACCCTGCAGGCGCTGCGGGACGCGTTCCGGCGCAATTTTGTCCCTCTCCAACTTCCGATCGGCGCGCAGGCCAGTTTCGCGGGGGTTGTGGACCTGGTGCGGATGCGGGCGCTGATGGGCCCCGAGGCGAAGATCGCCGACATCCCTGCCGATATGAAGGCGCAGGCTGAGGAGGCGCGCATCCAACTGATTGAGGCCGCCGCCGAGGGTGAGGACGAGCTCATTATGAAGTATCTGGAGGGCGAGGAACTGACGGATGAGGAAATCCGGCGCGGTCTGCGGGCGGCCATTCTGAAAGGGAGCGTCGTCCCCGTTCTGGTGACGGCGGCGACAGAGAACATCGGCACCCGAGCCCTGCTGGATGCGCTGGTCGCCTATGCCCCGTCGCCGGCAGACCGGGGGCCGGTGAAGGCCGAAGGCTCCACGGGCGAAGAGGAAGAGATTGAGCCCAGCGACACCGCTCCCCTGGCCGCGCTGGTCTTCAAGACGGCGGCTGACCCCTATGTGGGCAAACTGACCTACTTCCGGATTTACGGTGGGATGCTGGAATCGGACACGCGGGTCTGGAACAGCCGCGCCAATACCGAGGAGCGGTTGGGCACTCTCTACGTGATGCGGGGCAAAGAGCAAATCGCCGTCCCCCGCCTGCATGCGGGCGACATCGGCGCGGTCGCCAAACTCTCCGAGACGGTCACTGGCGACACCCTCTGCGACCGGGGCCACGCGGTGAAGATTCCCGGTCCCGTCTTCCCGCATCCGCTCTTTGCGGTCGCCGTCCGTCCCAAGAGCAAGGCCGACCAGGCCAAAATGGCCCCCACGCTCACCCGCATCTGCGAGGAGGACCCGACCCTGCGCTGGCGGCAGGAGCCGGGCACCCGTGAAACGATTCTGGAGGGCATGGGCGAGGCGCACGTGGAGATCGCCGTCCGGCGGATGGAGAACCGCTTCGGCGTTGGTGTGGAGACTGCCACCCCCAAAGTCCCCTACCGGGAGACCATTACCCGCGTCTACTCCGACTACTACCGGCACAAGAAGCAGACGGGCGGGGCGGGGCAGTTCGCCGAGGTCCACATGCGCCTGGAGCCGCTGCCGCGCGGAACCGGCTTTGAGTACGGGTGGGAAGTCTTCGGCGGCGCTATCTCCTCCTCCTTCCAGCCGTCCATTGAGAAGGGCATCCGACAGGTGCTGGAGAGCGGCGTCATTGCTGGATACCCCGTTGTGGATGTAAAGGCCGTCGTCTACGACGGGAAGGAGCACCCAGTGGACTCCAAAGACATCGCCTTCCAGATTGCCGGACGGGAGGCGTTCAAGAAGGTGATGCTGGGGGCCGGCCCGGTGCTCCTGGAGCCGATCTATAAAGCGGTCATCACGGTCCCGGAGGAGTTTACAGGCGACGTAATGGGCCACCTGAATACCAAACGGGCCCGCGTGCTGGGACTGGAGCAGCAGGGAGGCAAGAGCACGATCACCGCCCTGGTCCCACTGGCAGAAATGCAGCGGTACGCCACCGAACTGCGCAGTATGACCCAGGGGCGGGGGCTGTTTTGGATGGAGTTTGACCACTACGAGGAGGTTCCGCCCCACCTGGCGCAGCCGATTATAGAGGCCGCCAAACGGGAGCGGGAGCAGGAGCGGGAGTAAAGCGTCCAGGGTTTGTGGCGGCTTTGCCGCAAGAGACAGTTGATTCAAGCGATGAGGCTCGCTTGTCCGAAACCGCCGGATTCACCGGCTGATAGCCTCTACCTCTCCGGGTAGAGGCTTTTTGATTGTCTGTCAGGAGATGGCAGGATGACTGGGCGGAAAAGTTTAATGGATGAGGTGGATGCCCACATACCGGCGGCCGATTTTGAGGCCGAGTACTTCCCCGGCGGTCTGGTACGGGTCACTATAGACCTGACCCCGGAACTGGTGGAGCAGGTGATGGCTGTGGCGAAGGAACAGGGCTGGCCCCGGGGTGAGGCCTTCGTCGCACTGCTGGCCCTGGGTATTGGAGCCCTGGAGGAAGAGAAAGCCCGCTCCCTGATGGAGCGGGACGACCCACCGGCGCGGGACGAGTTGGAGGTCCTCCTCCGCCGGATGCGGGAGATGGAGATGCGCTACGCGGTGATGAAGCGGCGTCTGTGGGATTTCCTCAAGGCCTATCAGACGGCCAGTCTCGCCGACGGGGCTCTGCGGGCCGAGGTGACCGGTTTGCGGCGGCTGGCAGAGAACTTGCGGGCCGAGCGGGACGCCCTGCAGCAGCGCGTGGCGACGCTGGAAGCGGCGCGGGATTGCCGAGACGACCCACCCGTCGCCTCTCCGGGGCGGAAGTCCCCCATTCCCGCGCGGGCGGAATTGCCCGTGTGGCGCCGAATCCTCCACCGTCTGGGAGGGCGGGCGTGACCGACAACACCCGTGCGTTGCATGACCTGCGGGAAGCGCTGAGCCAGTCCGGCTGTCCGGTCTGCCGCCTGGTGGAGAGGGATACCGGGCGGTATCTGGATAACCTCCTCTGGGAGAACGTGAACGACCCCGGCCTGCGCCGCGAGGTTCGCCGCGCGCTGGGCTTCTGCCGGGATCACACCCGGATGCTGGTCTCCCGGCCCGGGGCGTCGCTGGGGCTGGCTCTCATCGCCCGCGACGTGTGGAGAGAGATTCAGCGGGCGACCGAGACCGTCCGACTCCCGGCGCCGAAGACCCGTCGGGCCCGCGCTGCTGCC
>DAOTWK010000158.1:0-3337 GCA_034435815.1 Anaerolineae bacterium
AGTCGCCTTGAGCGTGCTTTAGTGGATAGCCTCCGCTACCATCTGGGCAATCTGCTCCGGGTGCTCCGCAACCCGGACCCCGGCGGCCTCCAGCGCGGCGATTTTCTCCGCCGCCGTCCCGGTGCCGCCCTCAATGATGGCCCCGGCGTGGCCCATGCGCTTGCCCGGCGGCGCGGTCCGGCCGGCGATGAAGGCCACCACCGGCTTGCTCATCCGCTCGGCGATGAAGCGGGCCGCCACCTCCTCGTCGTTGCCGCCGATTTCGCCGATGAGCACCACCGCCTTCGTCTCCGGGTCCGCCTCAAAGAGGGCCAGAACGTCCACAAAACGGGTGCCGATGATGGGGTCGCCGCCGATACCGACGCATGTCGTCTGCCCGATGCCCAGCGCGGTGAGCGCGTAGACGACCTCGTAGGTGAGGGTGCCGGAGCGGGAGACGACGCCCACCGGCCCCGGCGTGGCGATGTGACCGGGCATGATGCCCACCTTTGCCTGCCCGGGGGTGAGCAGGCCGGGGCAGTTGGGGCCGATCAGCCGGACTCCCTTCATGTCCAGATATGCCTTCACCCGAATCATCTCGTTGACCGGAATGCCCTCGGTGATGCAGACGACCAGGCCCAGCCCGGCATCCGCCGCCTCTATGATGGCGTCCGGCGCGAAGGGGGCCGGGACGTAGATGACGGACGTGTTGGCGCCGGTGGCCTCCACGGCCTCCCGAACGGTGTCAAAGACGGGGACGCGGCCGTCGCAGGCGAACTGTCCGCCCTTGCCCGGAGTGACGCCCGCGACGACGTTCGTGCCGTAATCCAGGGTCTGTCGGGTGTGAAATTCGCCCTCGCGCCCGGTCACGCCCTGGACGACCAGGCGAGTGGTTTGATCTACCAGAATGGCCATGATACCTCCAGTAGAATGTGAAGAGTGAAGAGTGAAGAGTGAAACGTGAAACGTGAAACGTGAAGCGTGAAACGTGAAGGGTGAAGCGTGAAATACGCGCTGTGGAACCGGCTCTCTGTTCACGCGGCGCGGGCGGCGGCGACAGCCTTCTGCGCCGCCTCTGCCAGCGTGGTGGCGGTGATGATGCCGTAGCCGGAACCCTCCAGAATCTGCCGCCCTTCCGCCTCATTGGTCCCCACCAGGCGGGCGACGATGGGCAGGTTGGGCCGGACCTCGTCCAGGACGGAGACGATGCCCCGGGCGACCTCGTCGCAGCGGGTGATGCCGCCGAAGATGTTGAAGAGAATGGCCTTCACTCGGGGGTCAGCCAGGATGAGTCGCAGCGCCGTTGCCACCCGGTCGGCGCGGGCGCCGCCGCCGATGTCCAGGAAGTTGGCTGGCATCCCGCCAAAGTGCTGGATGATGTCCATCGTGGCCATCGCCAGACCGGCGCCGTTGACCATGCAGCCGATGTCGCCGTCCAGTTGGACGAAGGAAAGGCCGGCCTCGCGCGCGGCCCGCTCCGAAGGGGTCTCTTCGTCTATGTCCCGCAGTTGGGCCAGGTCGGGGTGGCGGAAGAGGCCGTTATCGTCCAGGACGATTTTGGCATCCAGCGCCAGCAGCGCCCCCTCGGACGTGATGGCCAGCGGGTTGATCTCCGCCAGCGAGGCGTCGCACTCTACAAAGGAGCGATACAGCCCCTGGGCAATGCGGCCGAAATCCCGGTGCAGCGCCGGGGGCAGGCCGATGCCCTTTGCCAGCCAGAGGGTCTGGTAGCCCCGCAGGCCGACAAAGGGGTCGATGTGGACCTTTTTGATGGCCTCGGGATGGGTACGGGCAACTTCTTCTATCTCCACGCCGCCTTCGGAGGACGCCATCATCACGGGGCGGGCGGCGGCGCGATCCACCACAATTCCCAGATAGATTTCCTGCTGGATCTCTGCCGCGCGGGCCACCAGCACTTTGCGGACCGGTAGGCCCTTAATCTGAAGGGAGAGAATGCGGGCCGCCACCTCTTCCGCCTCCTGAGGGGTTCGGGCCAGTTTAATGCCGCCGGCCTTGCCCCGTCCGCCCACCAGCACCTGGGCCTTGACGACGACGGGGCAACCGATTTGTTCTGTTAGGGAGCGTACCTCCTGGGGAGTGGTTGCTACCTCACCTTCCTGTACGGGGATGCCATATTGGGCAAAGATGCGCTTGGATTGGTATTCGTGGAGTTTCACGGGTCTTACCTCCCAAATCTGGGTTTACCAAAGCAGAGACGGAGTCATTATACCATAATCAGGGAGCATGCCAACTTCAGATGCGCTTGGGGTGTCCCGATTTCGTCGGAAACGGCCCTTCGGGCCCGGACGTTTTGCAGTTTAACAAATGACCTCAACGCGGCGGCGTCGCCGCCGCAGTGAAACGCAATCTTTCTTTTAGGCCGGGAAGCCGCCAGAGGCCCATGCAGGAAGACCGTGGGCAAAAAGACCAAAGTTGAGGAGAAGGGGGAACAGAAGGGGTTTTCGGCGGGCGGCTCAGGAGGCGTCAACAGAAGTTGACGCCTGGTGCGAAAGCGTCCAGGAAGGCTGATTTTCAATCGGCGCAAGGGGGCTTTGTTTGCCATTGCGCCCGGCGGTAAACCGCCGGGCAAAGGAAGCCCGACGATTTTGGAACCCACCCACGCGCTTGACTCTTTGTACCTTGCTGTAGTACAATCCTCTCATCTCATCAGGGCGGCGCATTGGAAGATATGCGCGTGATGATGGGGGGCGCTTGACCCATGCCATCCAGCGGGGGACGAGGTGAGAAACCGGACCCGGAACATCCTGGAAAACACAGCATCACTGGGGCCTCTCCTATGGACCGCATCCGGCGTGTGGGCAAGCCCACTGCAACGATCACAGGTGGTGTCCGGCGGATTGATGAGTGAAATATCTCTGCGGCGTCCCAGCCCGATTGATATGATGGGAACGGTGCGGGGTGTGGCCCGACCTCCGGTCGGGAGAGGAATCATTTTGTCCAAAATCCGGATGGGATACGGAGAGGGAGTATGAAAAGGTGGCCCCGAGCGGTTTCAGTGCTGGTGAGTCTGGCGCTGCCGGTGGTGATTCTGGCGGTGGCGCTGCGCGTGGTCACCGCGCCGTGGTTGGTGCGGTGGGAATACGGGAAGCCGGATTTTCCCCCCGACCCCTACGGCCTGACCACCGAGGAGCGCATCCGCCTGGCGGAGGTCTGTGTGGAGTATCTGGCCACGGGCGCCGGGATAGAGTTGCTGGCAGACCTGGAACTGGAGGGACGTCCGGCCTTCAATGAACGGGAACTGGCGCACATGGTGGACGTCCAGCGGGTGTTCTGGGCCATTCTGCGGGCCGGGATGGCGGCGGGCGTGGTGGTCCTGGGGGGGACGGCGGGGCTGCTG
>DAOTWK010000159.1:0-1987 GCA_034435815.1 Anaerolineae bacterium
ACCGTCGGCCGCACCGTCCGTCTGGCCGCCTGGGCCAGTGACAACCAGAGCGGCGTCCGGGAGGTCCATTTCACCGCCAAGTGGAGCGGCCAATGGCGCCTGGTCTATAACGACACCTCCGCCCCCTACGAGTACGACTGGGACCTCTGCGCCTCCGGCGTCCCCGACGGTGACATTGAACTGGGCCTGGACATCTGGGACAACGCCGGCAACGAGTTCCACCTCCACACGGTCCGCCCCAACCCCCATATCACCAAATCCTACAACTGCTCCCCGCCCAGCAGCACCTGGAGCGTGGACTACTGGAACAACAAGTCCCTGGCCGGATACCCCAACTGGCGCAACAACGAATCCGGCACCTACATCTTCCGGGACTGGGGCGACGGCGGCCCGGGCGGCGGCATCCAGGTCAACGAGTGGAGCGCTCGCTTTGTCCGCACCGTCTATTTTCCCGGCGGCGACTATCGCTTCCACTGCCAGCACGACGACGGTTGTCGCATCTATATTGACGGCCAGGAACGGGTGAATGGTTGGTGGGATTCCTCCTTTGGCGGACACGACTGGGGAGGTTATATCTCGTCGGGCAACCACGAAATTAAGGTGGAATACTACGAAAACCAGGGCGGCGCGCGGCTGGAGGCCTGGTGGCAGGGGCCGGGGTTCCTGCCCCGGGACCAGACCTGCGACCCCAACCAGTGGTGTGCCGAATACTTTGGCAACCGTCACCTCTCCGGCACGCCCGCCATCCGCCGCAACGAGGGCGACACCCTCTGGCACGACTGGGGCTCTGGCGCGCCCGACCCCACCTTCCCCGCCGACAACTTTAGTTCCCGCTTTTTCCGCAACGCCAACTTCACCTGCGGCACCTACCGCTTCCACATCTTTGCCGACGACGGCGTCAAATTCTGGGTGGATGACGTCCTGCGCCTGGACCAGTGGCGCGACCAGGTGGCCTCGTTCGACGTAGACGTGAACCTCAGTTCCGGGACCCATTTCCTGAAAGTGGAGCACTATGAAAACGGCGGAGGGGCAGTCATCCGCCTCACCTGGGACAAACTGGCCGACTGCCAGCCGAACGTGACAGTGGAATATGCCTCTACCCACTACACCCGGCCCAGCGCAGCGATGGATCCCAGCGTGCGGGTGCGGGTGACCGCCGGCTACCTCGAGGGGGGGCGGGGCGACAGCCTGAGCCTGGTGAGTGGCCCCTCTTTGGGTGCGGCGACCTCCCAGCCGGTCTATGGGACGGTCAATGAGGGGAGCACCTATACCTTTGACGTGGTCAACAGCAGCAGTTTCCGAATGATTGCGCCGTCGGTAGAGGGTACGTATGAGAGCCGCTGGCGGGTGAGGGCAGCGGGCAACCTCGTCGGTCCAGAGGCGACAGTGCGCGTGGTCGTGGACGGCACCCCGCCGACCATTGTCATTCAGAATCCGGTCCAAGGAGCTTTTCTCAGCGCCAACGCGGTAACGGTACGGGCCAATCCACAGGACGTCAACGGTATTGACCAGGTCCAGTTCTTTGTAGGCTATGACAACGGCAGTGGCTGGGCTTGGTACAACCTGGGATGGGACCTGGATGGGAGCAACGGCTGGAGCAAGACGTGGGATGCTTCTGGCGTGCCCGATCAACAAAGGGTTGCCTTTTATGCCTACGCCTGGGACCGGGCGGGTAATGGCGCAGGGGCTGCCGCCTGGGACATTACCCTGGACCGCACGCCACCGACCACGGCCATTCGGCCGCTGGCTGCCACTCAGGACAGCACTGCCTTCATCGTCTGGTGGGACGCCAGCGACAACGCAGCGGGGATAGACCATTTTGATCTCCAGAAACAGCAGGATGGCGGCGCCTGGCAGGACTGGCATCTGGGCGTGGGTAGCCAATATGGGGGAGCCTGGTTCGTGGGCGAGATGGGACACCGATACGGCTTCCGGATGCGCGGCGTGGACCGGGCGGGGAACGTAGAGTCATATCCCAGTAGAGCAG
>DAOTWK010000160.1:0-3940 GCA_034435815.1 Anaerolineae bacterium
AGAGATCGCAGAGAACGCGGAGAAACAAAGTTATCCATAACTTTCTGCGTTTATCCGAGTCCTGGGAGGACAAATGCGCACCAAACTGGTCTGTACCTTAGGGCCGGCCTCGCAGGACCCGGAGGTCATCCGGGGGCTCCTGCAGGCCGGGATGACCGTCGCCCGCATCAACTTCTCCCACGGCGACCGGGAGACCCACGCCCGCACTATTGCCACCGCTCGGCAGGTGGCCCGGGAGGAGGACCGCTTGCTGGCCATTATGGCCGACCTGCAGGGCCCCAAACTGCGGCTGGGAGAACTGCCCGCCGACGGCGTCGTCCTGCGGGCGGGGGAGGAAATCGTCCTCTCCCCGGCCCCCTTCGCCCCGGGCCGTCTGCCGGTGCCCCACCCGGAGGTCCTGGCCGACCTGCGGGAGGGCCAGCGAGTCCTCCTGGACGACGGCCAACTGGAATTGCGGGTGGAGCAGGCCGACGGCGGAACCGCCCGCTGCCGGGTCGTTTTCGGTGGACGGCTGACCTCCCATAAAGGTCTGAACCTCCCCGGCGCCTCGCTGCGCATCTCCGCGCTCACCGAAAAGGACCGCCAGGACGCCCGCTTCGCGGTGGAGCAGGGTGTGGATCTGATCGCCCTCTCCTTCGTCCGTTCCGCGCAGGATGTACTGGAACTGCGAGGGCTGCTGCGGGAATGGGGCGCGGCCGACCTGCCTATCGTCGTCAAGATAGAGAAGGCAGAGGCGGTGGAGGCGTTTGATGCCATTCTGGAGGTCGCCGACGCGGTGATGGTGGCGCGCGGCGACCTGGGGGTGGAGACTTCGGCCGAAGAGGTGCCGTTCTACCAGAAGCGTATCATCCGAGCCTGCAACCGGGTCGGTAAGCCCGTCATCACCGCCACCCAGATGCTCCAGACGATGATAGAAAACCCCACCCCCACCCGCGCCGAGGCATCCGATGTGGCGAACGCCGTTCTGGACGGCACCGATGCGGTGATGCTCTCCGGCGAGACGGCGATTGGGGCCTATCCGGTGGATGCGGCGCGGACGATGGCCCGCATCTGCACAAGCGCCGAGGCCCACCTTCCCTCCGAGCGCTTTCTATATGAACTGGAGTGCCCGAAGGGGTCGGTCACCGGGGCCATCAGCCGGGCGACGGTGGAGATCGCCGCCGAGGTGGGCGCGCGGGCTATCCTCACCGCCACCATGTCCGGCACGACGGCCCGCATGGTCGCTCGCTACCGCCCGTCGGTGCCGATTATCGCCGCCACTCCCAACCCCCGCACCCGGATGCGGCTGGCGCTGGTCTGGGGAGTGACGCCGATGCTGGTCCCGCCGTTCACCACTACCGACGAGATGGTCGTCCGGATGATCCAGGCCGCCCTCCAGACCGGCCTGGTCCAGAACGGGGACCGGGTGGTGCTGACGGCGGGTGTCCCCTTCGGCGGCGAGGGCCGCACCAATGTGCTGCAGGTCCACGTTGTGGGAGAATAAACTGACGTGCCAGGCACCCCTGAAAGTACCTGGCACGTTCGGAGAAGTGAAATGGAACGACTGGAAGCCATCGGCGAGGACATCCGGGCCGACCTCTCCGCCCGGGACGCGGCGCGGGACGAGGCCCTCCGCCGCTCCCGCGAACTGGTCCGCCTCTGCGCCACCGCCATCCGCGCCATCCATCGGGAAGAATGGGAAGCCGCCGGAGAGTTGCTGGCTCAGGCCGATGGTGTTGCCGCCGGGATGGTGGACGCGGTGGCCGCGTATCCGGACCTCCTCTATGCCGGCTACGTACAGGACGGCCTGAAGGAACTGACGGAGGCTCATCTGGTGCTGGCGATGGTGACTGGTGCGCCGCTCCCTGAACCTGCCGCGCTGGGGGTTTCCTCTGCTGTCTACCTCAACGGTCTCTGCGAGGCCGCCTCCGAACTGCGGCGGCGGTGCCTGGACCTGTTGCGGCGGGACCGGTTGCCGGAGGCAGAGCGGTTGCTTTCGGCCATAGAGGCCGTCTACGACCTGCTGATGACCTACGATTTTCCCGATGTGGTGACCGGCGGCCTGCGCCACCGGGTGGACCAGTTGCGGGGGGTGCTGGAGCGAACGCGCGGGGATGTGACCCAGGCGCTCCTCCAGGGCCGGCTGCTGGCCGCGCTGCAACCAGGAGAGAGAACACGGACTGACACGGACGAACATGGAAGTACGAAGTAGAATCCGCGTTCATCTGCGTTTACCCGCGTCTTCTTGGTGATGGAAACCCAGGAAACGACCGACCGCATCATCCGGGCCAGTGAGATTGGGCAGTATCTGTTCTGTGCCCGCGCCTGGTGGCTGGGGTCGGTGGAGGGAGTGCCCTCCGCCCATCGGGAGGAGATGGACGCCGGGGAGAGCGTTCACCGCCAGCACGGGCGGCAGGTGCGCGTCGCTATCACCCTCCACCGCATAGCCTGGGCGCTAATAACGCTGGCCCTTCTTGCGGCCATTCTGGCCTACGCCCTGGCCCGCTGACCGGAACGGTTTTCGTGACTGCGCTGATTCTCTTCCTGTTTCTGGTCGGCCTGGCCCTGCTCTGGCTGGCACGGCGGCTGCGCGCCCGCTCCGGCCTGCCCTCCGGGCGGGTCGTCGCTGCTGATGTGGGGGCCTGGCGGCGGCTGGACCGGCCCCTCTTATCCCGCCGTCACGGGCTGACCGGCCGCCCGGACTATATCGTGGCCGACGGCGCGGACCTGATCCCGGTGGAGGTCAAATCCGCCCGCGCGCCGGCCCGCCCCTACGCCTCCCACATCCTCCAACTGGCCGCCTACTGCCTCCTGGTCGCCGAGACCTCCGGCCGACGCCCCCCCTACGGCATCCTCCGCTACGCCGACCGTACATTCCAGATTCCGTACACGCAGGAACTGGAGGAGCAACTGCTGGATGTGTTGGAGGAGATGCGGGGGGATCTGGCCGCCGGGGATGCGCGGCGCCGTCATCAGGAGCCGCGCCGGTGCGCCGCCTGCGGGTACCGAGATGTCTGCGATGAGGCTTTGTGAGAGGAACCACCCGTGCCCGGCACTTCCAGAAGCGCCTGGCACGTTTCCTTAAAGGGCCCGCCACCAGGCGACGATGCGGGAGCCGACGGGCCGGAAACCGAACCGTTTGTAGAGGCGCTGCGAGGCGATGTTGTCCTCCTGGGTATTCAGCGTCACCTCTTTCATCCCCTGCTCCCACAACCGCGAGAGCACCGTCCTCAGCAAGAAACCGCCCACTCCCTGCCGCTGGAACGGTGGGGCCACAGCCAGACGGCCGATGTGAGCGCCATGGTCGGCCGGACGGGCCTCTGCGTAGCCAATGGGGAGACCGTCCCGTTCCGCCACCAGAAAGCAGATTGCTTCCTCCCGGATGCGCTCCAGTGTGGCCATGCTGAACCACCACGGCGGCGGAAAGGCATCGTGGTCCAGGCGCGCCAGGGCCGGGATGTCTTCCGCCCGGGCCGGGCGGACGGTACAGGGCGCGTCCGGCGGCATCGGGGGCAGATGCCGGTCGTCCTTCATCAGGGTGACCAGGCGGGTGAGGGGACGGAATCCCCGGGCGCGCAGCGCCTCCCCCATCCAGCCGCCCACATCGGTCCAGGCCAGGGCGCGGGCACCCAGCGCGCGCAGCGGGGGTTCCAGTTGGGGGAGAGTAGCATCCAGCCAGAGGCCCGCCGGGATTTCGGGGGCCAGGACGCCGAGGCGAACCCAGGCCACCGGGCCGTCGTCGGGCAGGGCCAGCAGCGCGCCGACCGGGGAGCCGTCGGCCAGAGTCAGCAGGAAGGTCGCCGCGCCCAGATAGTCTTCCCACCACCAGGAGCGGACGCATGGGCGGGCACTTCGGGTCAGCAGCCGCCGGATGACGGCCTCATCGGCCGGGACAGCGGGACGGATTTGCAGATGACCACAGACCATTATTGACCACGGACCCCGGAGAGGGTTGGGTTTT
>DAOTWK010000161.1:0-14383 GCA_034435815.1 Anaerolineae bacterium
GAAGTGCCAGGCACGTTAATCATTCCGTTTCCTCTCTTGGACGTGCCGGGCACTTTCAGGAAGTGCCAGGTACGTTGAGGGCCCGTTGTGATAATGCCCGCCGGACGTCCTCCAGGTGGGGGGCGACGGTGAGGGGTTGGCCCGTCGCCTTCATCACGCTGGCGACGTCCTTCAGGCCGGAGCCGGTGGCCAGGACGACCACCTGCTCCTCCGTCCCCACCAGTCCCCGCTCCACGGCCTTCACCAGACCGGCGTAGGCGGCCGCTGCCGCCGGTTCCGCAAAGACCCCGCAGCCCCGGGCCAGCGCGGGGATGGCGGCCAGAATCTCCGGATCGCTCACGCGGAGAAAGGCCCCACCTGTCTCCCGCACTGCGCGCAACGCCTTGATACGGTCGCGGGGAAGGCCGGCGACGATACTATCCGCCACCGAGTGGGCCTCTACGGGCGCCATCTCCCACCCTTCCAGCCCCCGCTCCCAGGCGTCCACCAGCGGGGAGGAGCCCTCGGCCTGGACGCCAATCAGGCGCGGCATGCGGTCTATCCAGCCCAGCGCCGCCAGGTCCCGCAGTCCTTTATGGACGCCGCCGATGATGCAGCCATCGCCCACGGAGACAAGGATGACATCTGGGGGCCGGAAGGGGGCCGGGCCGCCGGTCTGCGCGGCCAATTGCTCGCAGATTTCGTAGGAGACGGTCTTTTTCCCTTCGGACATGTACGGGTTGTAGGCCGTGTTGCGGTTGTACCAGCCGAAAGCCGATGCCGCCTCCAGGCAGAGGTCAAAAGCCTGGTCGTAGGTGCCGTCCACCAGGAGGACGGTCGCGCCGAAGGCCAGGAGTTGGGCCACTTTGGCCTGGGGGGCGGTACGGGGGACGAAGATGACGTTGCGCTGCCCGACGGCGGCGCAGAGCCCCGCCAGGGCGGCGGCAGCGTTGCCCGTGCTGGCTGTCGTCACCACCTCTGCCCCGCGCTCCCGCGCCTTGGTCACTGCAATAGCCGAGGCGCGGTCTTTTAACGATGCGGTGGGCTGGCGGCTATCGTCCTTGACCCAGAGGTGCCGGAGCCCCAACTCCTGGGCCAGACGGGGGGCCGGATATAGCGGCGTCCAGCCGACGCTCCCCAACACTGTCCCCTCTGCCAGCCGTCGGGCCACCTCCGGGTCCACCGGCAGGAGGGGCATGTAGCGCCAGATGGAGCGCTCCGGGCGGGCCGTCAACTCCTGGGGCGAGACCTCCCGCCGGATGCGGTCGTAGTCATAAACCACATCTAAGATGCCGTCGTTCCCATGATGTGGGCAGACGTAGTCCACCTCGTCCGCGCCATACTCGGCGCCGCAGATGGTACAGCGAAGCGCAAGGACAGCATTCATTCAGTCGCCTCCGGTAAGAGCATGTCCGACGAATCGTTCTGCCTGTGCAGTTCGGATGGATTGAACTGCAAAGAACGCGAAGGGCGCAGAGAGTCTGGCTCTATCCCTGATACCTCCGCACCTGCCGCATGGGCGTGCCGACCATGCGGAATGCCCGCCGCTCCGCCTCGTAGCGGATGCGCTCCTCATCCAGCGTGACCAGTTCGCCATCCCACAGGAGAGGCTGTCCGTCGCAGAAGACGTAGCGGACGTCGGTGGGGTGGCTGGCGTAGACGACACCGGCCGCCAGGTCGTGGCGCGGGGTCCAGTGGACGCCCCGGGTATCCAGCAGGATCAGGTCGGCGGGGGCGCCGGGCCGCAGGACACCGCTTTCGGTAAACCCCAACGCGCGGGCTGCCTCCTGCGTCGCCAGCCGCAGGAGCAGGTCGTGCGGGAATGCCGCCGGGTCGCCGACACGGTTTTTGTGCACCAGTCCCGCAATGCGCAGGACCTCCAGCATGTTCAGGTCGTTGTTGGAGGCCGGCCCGTCCGTCCCCAGCGCCACTCGGACTCCCGCCGCCAGGAAGCGGTCCAGCGGAGCCATCCCCATCGCCAGTTTCATGTAGGTCTTGGGGGTGTGGGCCACCCAGACGCCCTTCTCCGCCAGGATGCCCAGGTCCTCGTCGGTGACGGCGATGCAGTGGGCGGCGATGGTGGGGTGGTCAAAGACGCCCAGGTGGGCCAGGTGGGCCACCGGGGTCCGGCCGTGGGCCCGGAGCGAGTTGGCGACCTGTTCCTGAGATTCGGCCACATGCAGGTGGATACCCACCCCTAACCGCTCCGCCTCTTCCACGACCCGACGGAGGAACTCCGGCGGGCACATGTAGGGGGAATGGGGCCCCAACGCGCAGCGGATGCGGCCTTCCGCCGCGCCGTGCCACTCCCGAATGAAGGCGATGGTGTCCTCCAGCGTGGCGCCGCCCACTTCGTGCTCGGCGCCGATGCCGAACTGGCACCAGGCCAGGTGGGCCTTCATCCCGGCCTCGGCGGCCGCGCGGGCGACCTGATGCATCCAGAAATAGTGGTCGGCGAAGCCCACGATGCCGCTGCGGATCATCTCACAGCAGGCCAGCGCCGCGCCCCAGTAGACGTCCTCTTCTTCCAGCGCCGACTCGGCCACCCAGATTTTCTCGTTTAGCCAGCGGTCAAAGGGCAGGTCTTCTGCCCAGCCCCGCTCCAGCGTCATTGCGGCGTGGGTGTGGGCATTGAAGAAAGCAGGGAGGGCCAGAAATTCCCGCCCGTCTACTACCTGCTCGGGCACGAAATCGGGCGGGACTGTCCCGATGGCCTGGATTTTTCCGTCCTCAACAGCAATATCCCCATCGGGGAGCAGATTGTTCTCCCCGTCCAGTGGAATAGCGGCCACCTGGCGGATCAGTAAGCGCATGACGATTTCCCCTCCAGGCAAAGGTGGCTATAATTATACACCGGACAGGGAAGGCGCAAAAATGAACGCTGACATTCTGCTGATCAACGGACACATCTACACTATGGACCCGCAGCACCCCTGGGCCCGTGCGCTGGCAATCTGCAAGGGGCGGATCTGGGCCGTGGGCGGGGACGACCTGCGCGCGCTGGCCGGCCCGGAAACCGAAGTGGTGGACCTGGAGGGGCGGACCGTCCTGCCGGGCCTGGCCGACAGCCATATCCATCTCTCCTGGTTTGCGCTGGGGCTCCAGCAGGTGGACCTGACCGGGACGGCCACGCGGGAGGAGATGCTGGCCCGGGTCGCCGCGCGGGCCGCCGCCACCGCGGCGGGGGAGTGGATTCTGGGCCGGGGGTGGCATCAGGAGGAGTGGCCCGACCGCCGCTTTCCCACCGCCGCTGACCTGGATGCCGTTGCGCCCCACCATCCCGTTCTGCTGGTGGCAAAGAGCGGGCACGCGCTGGTGGCGAACACCCGCGCTATGGAGCGGGCCGGTATCACCGCCGACACCCCTGACCCGCCCGGCGGTCAGGTCGTCCGGGACGACACGGGCCGCCCCAGTGGCCTCTTTTTGGAGGAGGCTATGCGGCTGGTCCAGCAGGCCATCCCCTACCCGGACGCAGCCGCCCTGGCGCGGATGCTCCCGCCTGCGCTGGAGCACCTGGCCCGCCTGGGCTTGACCGCCGTCCACGATATGGGCGACCTGACCGCGCTGGAGGCGTGCCAGCGGCTCCGTGAGGACGGGGCCCCGCTTCTGTTGCGCGCCATCTTCTATCTGCCGCTGGAAGGATTGGATCACGCGCGGGCGCTCCGGCTGTGCTTCGGCCCGGGCGACGACTTCCTGCGCGTCGGTGGTGTCAAGGTCTTCGCCGACGGCGCGCTGGGGCCCCGCACCGCTGCTATGCTGGAACCGTACATCGGAGAGCCTGAGAACCGGGGGATTCTGACTCTGGAGCCGGAGAAGTTGCGGGGGGTGGTCTGGCAGGCAGCAGAGGGCGGGCTGGCGCTGGCGGTCCACGCCATCGGCGACCGGGCCAACCGGCTGGTGCTGGATGCTCTGGAGGCCCTGCCGGCAGGGAACCGCGCGCGTCTCCGCCACCGCATAGAGCATGTCCAGTTACTCCACCCAGACGACGTGGGCCGACTGGCCGCGCTGGGAGTGGTGGCCTCTATGCAGCCCATCCACGCCGTGCAGGACGCGCCGATGGCCGACCGGTACTGGGGCCCCGCCCGCTGCGCGCTCGCCTATGCCTGGCGCAGCCTCCTGGACGCCGGGACCGTCCTGGCCTTCGGCTCCGATTGCCCCGTGGAAAGCCCCAACCCCTTTCTGGGCATCCACGCCGCCGTGACCCGTTCCCGCCCGGACGGGTACGGCGGTCCAGAGGGGTGGATTCCGGCCCAGCGAATCACCGTGGAAGAGGCCGTCCGGGCCTATACCTGGGGTGCGGCCTGGGCCGTCGGACTGGAAGACCGCCTGGGCACCCTGACCCCTGGCAAATGGGCCGACCTGGTGGTGCTGGACCGGGATGTCTTCACCACTGACCCGTCTCTTATCCCCCAGACCCGGGTTCTGGGGACGATGGTAGGGGGCCAATGGACGCATCGCTCATAATCCGGCACAAAGCGAAGCGGAGTGTCGCTCTGGAGGAACCATGTACATCTCTTTCTTCCGGATTATCTTCATTCTCTACCTCATCTCCCAGGCCGGCGGCGATGTTCGGGCGGGCTCTCCGCCGTACGGCCCCGATTTTATGGAACGTCTCTGCGCCCCTGACCCCACCTACAACCTGAAGGACGGGGAGTTTCTGATCCCGGTTCTCCTGTACCACTTCGTCGGTCGAGAGACGCTGGAGCGAGACGGGCGCTCCGTCTCCCGCTTCAACGTGACGGCAGCGGATTTTGAGGCTCAACTGATGCTCCTGAAACAACTGGGCTATCATCCGGTGACCGTCGGCGAGATTGCGGCGGCGATGGAAGGGACGGCGACCCTTCCTGAACGTCCCATTGTCCTGACCTTTGACGATGGCTGGCGGGAGCAGTACGACGTTGCCTTCCCGATTCTGCAACGCTACGGGATGCGGGCCACTTTTTTCGTCAGTACTTCGTTTGTCGGATACCCCCGGTTTATGACCTGGGAGGAACTGGCCGAAATGCGGGACGCCGGGATGGAGATTGCATCCCACGGGCGCAAACATATCAACCTGGCCGATGCAGAAGACGATGAGGCCTGGCGGGAGATTGCCCGTTCCCGGGAGGTTCTGGAAGAAAAACTGGGAGTATCGGTGGTCAGTTTTGCCTACCCCTTCGGGGGCTACCGAAAGGAATTGCCGGCGATGCTGGACCGGGCCGGTTACCAGATTGCTGTGGGGGTGGGCGGCTCCTCTGCAGTCCACCGACCCGGGAGCCGCTACTACTTCCGTCGGATGGAGGTCAGCGGCCTTCATTCGTTGCGGATGTTTCTGGACCGGCTTCCCTGGCGGGGCGCCGATACCCCGCTCTGCGTGCCGATATTGCGAGGAATTTATGAGTGATGGCCGCCTTGCTCGCTGGTGGATCGTGAATGTCGTTCTTCTGCTCGTGCTGGTGGGCCTGGGCAATCTGGGGCGGGCCGCAATGGCTCTCTACTACGCCCGCGTGCTCCCCGACCTCCCGCTGACCGTCCCCTGGATTTATCTGGTGGGAACGGGAGGGTTCTGGGGGATCGCGCTGATGACCTGCGCGGTGGGCCTCTATTGGCGGCGTCCCTGGAGCCGCGTGGCCACCCTGGTCGTGGCGACGCTCTATCAGGCCCACGTCTGGCTGAATCATCTGCTCTTTGACGCGTCCGACTATGCCCTCCAGACCTGGCCGCGCGACCTGGTGCTCTCTCTTCTCTTTCTGTTCATCGTATGGGGAGCCCTCTGCCTGCCCAGCACCCGACGTCTTTTTCGCCTCTCCGGAAACTTGCGGCGCATGTAACGCAGGATAAATCTTGCGCCACAAGGAAAAGCCAGCGGCCCTGCGCGTGGCGCTCATCGGGCTCATCGGCACGCCGCTGACCGTGTGCGGCGGGCTGGCTGGCGCGCTCATCAGTGCCAGCGTGACCATCTGGCAGAGGGACCAATCGGTCCAGGTTCTGGGAGGACCTGCAGGCATATGCGGCTTCGTTTCGGGTAATCCGGTAACTTTGGGGATAGAGCAGGGGCGGCGGCCAGAGGCCGCCGCCCCTATGCCCCTGATGTTTGCTGAAACGGAGGTTCCCATGACCCGACTGGCAGTTCTTTCCGACATCCACGGCAACCTGCCCGCGCTGGAGGCGGTCCTGGCGGATATCGCGCGCCAGGGCCAACCGGACTTCTACTGGGTGCTGGGCGACCTGGTCGCCTTCTTCCCCTGGCCCAAGGAGACCCTGGCTCGCCTGCGGGCGCTTCCCAACGTCTCCTTCCTGCAGGGGAACACCGACCGCTACCTGGTCACCGGACGCCGTCCGCTGGCGCCGGTGCGCTCCCCGGAGGACTGGGCCCGCATGTCCGGTTTTCTGGAGATGCGGGACGCGCTATTCCGCTGGACGGTGGGGCGGCTAACCTGGGAGGAGTACCTCTTCCTGCGCGACCTGCCGACACGGCTGGAGATGGAGATACCCGGCTACGGCCGCGTTGTGGCGGTCCACGCTGTCCCCGGCGACGATGAGACCAACATCCTCCCTGACACACCGGACGAGCAGATCATCCCCCACCTCTCCGGCCTGGACGCGCGCCTCCTGGTCTACGGGCACACGCATCGCCCGCTGGACCGGGAGGTGGGCGGGGTGCGACTGGTCAACGGAGGAAGCGTCGGAGTGTCGCTGGACGGTGACCCCCGCGCCGCCTACGCGCTCCTGGATTTCAGCGGCCCGGAGTGTACCGTTTCTCTGCGGCGGGTGGCCTATGATGTGGAGGGAGTGGTTGCCGAACTGGAGCGCGTGGAACATCCAGCGCGCCTGTGGCTGGCGTCTATGTTGCGCCGGGCAGCGGCGCCCTGACGTGCCAGACAATTATGGAATTCTCTGCCCGGCGGTAACCGCCGGGCTCAGTTGCAAAGCCCCCCTTTCGGGGGCTGAAAATTCCTGCCGGGTGGCCCGTCTGATCCTCTTGGGGCCTCGCAAGCCTGGGGAAAAAGATATTTTTCGTTGCGGCGGCAGCGTGCCGTAACGAAAAACTCTTGTTTTTTGAGCCCGACGGAATAATTTCTCAAGGCGCGATACCGCCGGGCAAAGGAAGCCCGACAATTTTGAGACACACCCGTGGGCGAACGCGCTGGACAAATCCAGCAAATTGCGGTAGAATATGCCCGTATCTGAATCCTGGAGGGAAGCGTTGGCAAACACGAAGTCAGCTATCAAAAATATGCGCAAAAACGAGCGTCGGCGGCTTCGCAATCAAGTGTTCCGCACTCGCGCCCGCACGATGGTCAAAAAGGCCCGCCTGGCTATCCTCTCGGGCCGGCCGGAGGAGGCCCAGGAGGCCATCCGCCGGGCGTGCAGCGCGCTGGACAAGGCGGCCGAGAAAGGCATCATCCACAAGAATAATGCCGCCCGACGCAAGTCGCGGCTGATGCGATTTTTCCACCAGGCAATGAGTAAATCGTAAGCAGCGTCCCGCGCCGCTGCTCTCTTCCCCTTGCGCACCACGACCCTTGGGCGTGGTGCGCTGTTTTTGTTTGCTTTAGACCTCCACCAGACGGTACTCCCGTCGTCCCATCCCCAGTGCGGCGGCCGCATCTATATGTAACTGTCCATCTACCCCCAGCGTCTCCGCCAGGACGCGCTGGCCGGGCTGAACCCCCCGGTCAGCGGCAGCGGACTGAGGGAGCGGCAGGGCGCAGTTGATGGCGTCCAGTGTTGCCTGCTCGACTGCCACAATGTCATCCCCGCCGAAAATGCCCTGGTCCTGCACCACCGGGGTATCCGCTACCGGCATGCAGTCGCACTCGGGCTGCACTTCCAGCGCGAAGTTCAGGAAGACGACCTTGCCCGGCCGGAACGTGGAGAGGACGGCCTGCGCGGCCTCAGCCAGGCCTGCCTGGAACTCATCCCGCCCCCGTTTCTGAAGCCGGATGGCCCCCTCCGGGCAGACCCGTTCACAGCGCCCGCAACGCCAGCACTTCTCGTCGTCGGTCATTAAGGTGCCGTCCACTTCCGAAATGGCCCCCGTCGGACAGACGTGAAGGCACTGCAGGCAGAGAATGCACAGTTCCGGGTAGCGCTCCAGGGTAGAGTCAGGACCGGCGGCGTGGAGATGGCCGCGCGCCTGTCGCCAGTCTCCGCTGCGGTGACGGCCCGCCACGCCTCCCATGGCCAGATTCTTGATCGCCCCGCCGTACCCGGCCTCAATGTGCCCTTTACAGTGTGAAACGACGATCATCGCCGGCGCGTCGTAGATGGCGGAGGCGACCCGGACAGAGCCCAACACGGGCCCAGCGGGGACTTCTACACTGTCGCAGCCGAAGAGGCCGTCGGCCAGGATGACCGGACATCCAACCGACTGGGGGTTGATCCCGTTCTGGTTGGCGACCTCCAGATAGTCCCAACCGTTGATGCGCACCGTATCGCAGACAAACGGCTTGCCTCCGACGGCCTTAACTGCGTCCGCGACCTTGCGCAGGAAGAAGGGGCGCACAACGCGGTGGGCTCCGTCCGACCCGAAGTGGGTCTTGATAGCGACGTACTCGTTTTTCTCAATCCGGCTTCCCAGGTCCAACCGCTCCAGCATCCGCTCCAGCCGGGCGGCGAGGCTGTATTCATAATCCCAGCGGGTGGCTCTGGCAGTTGCATAGTAGACAATGCTTTTCTCCGCCATGGCTATTCCTTTAGAGCGAGAATTGTCTGACGCCGCTCGGGTGGTCCCAACCTCTCCAGCCGACCCAAGTGCTCCTTCAACTGAGAACGCAGAAACCGCTGCTGGTATTCGGTGGGGAAAAACTCGGAGAGGATGAAATCCAAGACGGCGCCAAATTCGTAGGCCTCCAGTTCATGGATCGTCTGATAAGCATCTTCCAGAGTTTGGATGTGGTTCAGCATTGCTTCTGGTGAAAGGGCCGCCAGTTCAGAGACCCTCCAGGCGATCTCCTGGGGAGGGGGAGTCATCACCTGTTCTGGGGTGAGGGAGTCCCTCGCTTGCTGGAGCATCCAGACATGGAGGGCTTCCTCGGCGGCCATCACCCAGAACATCTCTGCTGCGCTGGGATAATGGGCAAACATCTGCTGAAGCCGCAGGTGGAACTCCTGCGAGGCCTTCTCCCCCGCAATCAGGACGTCCAGCAACTCTCCAACAGTCTGGGGTATGGGCATTCTTCACCTCCGGGCATAGACTCATCTAGATGTAGGGAATGAAAGGGAAGTACGAGGGTGACCTTTGTTCACTGCCGCATTCCCCTATGGTCCTGTCTCTCTGTCTACTACTTCCATGCTCATATCCAGCGCCGGCGCGGAGTGGGTCAGCGCGCCGACGGAGATATAATCCACCCCCGTCGCGGCCAGTGCGGCCACCCGCTCCAGCGTCACCCCGCCGGAGACCTCCAGCGGCACCCGCCCTGCGGCGATGCGGACGGCCGTCCGGATGGCCTCCAGGTCAAAGTTATCCAGCATAATCCGGTCCACGGGCAACTCCAACGCCTCCCGGAGTTCGTCCAGGTTTTTGACCTCCACCTCAACGGGCAGGTCGGGGTGGGCGGCGCGAGCCCGCCGAACGGCTTCGGTGATGGAACCGGCCGCCGCAATGTGGTTATCCTTGATGAGAATCATATCGTAGAGGCCCATGCGGTGGTTCTGCCCGCCGCCCATGCGGACGGCGTACTTCTCCAGGGCGCGCCAGCCGGGATGGGTCTTGCGGGTGTCCAGGATGACCGCGCGCGTCCCGGCGACGGCGTCCACGAAGCGACGGGTGAGAGTGGCGATGCCGGAGAGGCGCTGGAGGAAATTCAGCGCGGTTCGCTCCGCCGCCAGGAGACTCCGGGCCGGACCCTCCACCTCTGCCAAGATGGCTCCGGCCTCCACCCGCGCGCCGTCCTCAATGCGCGGGATGAATCGGACGGACGGGTCCACCCGCCGGAAGACGGCCTCCGCAATGGGCAATCCGGCGACTACCCCCGCCCCTTTGGCGACGATGTGGGCACGGAGGCAGAGGTCTGGCGGCAGGACGGCCTCTGAGGTGACATCTCCGGGGCCGATGTCTTCGGCCAGGGCCAGGTCTATAAGATAGGCATACAGGGCGGGATCCATTTCTCCCTCAACTGCGCCCCCTCGTGCCCCGCGGGGTGGTTGTTTCACGTGAAACATCGCGCGCAGGCACGAGGCCGGCCAGGATTTGGTCCGCTACGGTTTCCGGGTCCAGAGCCCGGCCGCGCGCCACAGCGGCGGCAAATTCGGCGCGCGGCAACCCGGCCTCCAGGTCCGCCAGAGACCGCAGCGCCCATTCGCTCCCTTCGCTCCCCAGTTCGGGATAGTTCAGGGCACAGGCCAGGAGTTCTGCTGCGCGTATCGGATTCCCCTCGCGCTCGGCCAGCCGGGCCAGTCCCACCGGAGCGTCCTCCAGATCACCTTCAGGAATTCCTCTACGTCCATCTGGACGTCCGGATTCGGCTGCCATTCCACCGAAATGCGGTCGGCATCAAACACCCGGACTCCCAGCACCTCGTGGATGTTCCAGAGGGCAAAACGCAGGTTGCCCAGCGCTTTCTCCTCGGTCAGGTCTGACCAAAAGAGGCCAGCCAGGTGGCTGCGGGTATGGGGGCCGGGGTTGAGCGCCAGGTAGACCAGGAGCGCAGTAATTTTCCGGCTTTTGAAGGGTGGGAGTACCGGCTGTTGCGCCGGATGCTCAGTTCGCCGAGAGTCTGCAGCGGGATCATCGCTCCCTCGCACCAATTATAGCACAAAGTGGGCGGTCGGTAAACGGTGGGTAGACGAGGGCGGGTAAAATTATGGTAGACGCATTTCAAGCAGGGGGCAACGATGAAAGCAAAAACTTTCGTTCGCCGAATCGTGGAGAAGATGGGCGGAGAAGTGGGAGTGAAGAGTTCGGGGATTCTTGGAGAAGGGTAGGTTTTCAGTTTCACACTCCCGGCCGTCCCGGTGGCATGAGGGAGAAAACGCGCATCGGCGGCAGAGTCGCCGATGCGCGTTTTGTGCTCCCCATCTGGCGAGCGCGCTCCCTATCCGCCAATGGGTTCCGCCACCTCGCGCGGCCGCAGGGCCAGAATCAGGGCCAGCGCGCCCAGCGCCAGCAGGAAGATCACGCCCTCTATGGCCGGGATAGGAACGCCGGACCCCATCAGGTAGACCGCCAGCGCGTCCACCAGCGCGTGGGCCAGCACCGCCAGGACCAGCCAGAGGAGGTTCCCCCGCACCACCGCCCGCAGCACCAAGAGCGTCCAGGCGATGTGCATTGTGATAGCAAAGACCCGCTCCAGCCCGCCCAGAAGGGGCAGGTACCAGGGAATGGCCCAGTATGCCTCCATTTGCTGTCGGGTTTGCTCCAGCAACTCTCCGGAAAGCCCCAGGTTTTCGGGCCCCAATCTTTGCAGGATCAGCATGCTGACGAAGCCGCTCAGGACGGAGAGCCCCACCAGGATGGATTCTATCCCTCCGTGTCCGGCGCCAAAGGCCAGCCCCTGGGCCCAGGACCGGGCCTCCTTCCGCCAGAAGCGGAGCACCAGATAGCGAGCCCCTTCCTCGCAAATTCCGGCGCTCAGGCCCGCCACAGCGGCCATCGCCGGAAGGGGCCAGAGGGCCACCCCGCGCCCGCCTCCGATGAGGCCCAATCCCAGGTTCAGCGGAATGTGCACCACCTGGGAGAGGATGAACGTCAGCGCGCCCACCGCGATCAACCCCCAGGCGGCCCGGTACTTTCGCCGCAGGAAGAGCCAGAGCGCCACCGGGGCACCCAGCATAATGAGTATCTCCACGACAAACGCCGCAATCAACATTTCTGCCTCCTTGCCATTAACGTGCCAGGCACCTCCAGAGGTGCCTGGCACGTTATCGTTCTACGCTACGCGCCGGCAGCCGCAGTCTCCGCTTCCTCTCCCCAGATGGTCACGATCAGGTAGACAACGAAGGCCAGCAACTCTCCCGCTATCGGCTCCAGCACGTCCAGGACCAGTCCCGGCTTCAGCACCCCGCGCCGCCGAATCTCCAACATGGCCGTCCCCGCCGGGCCCAGGAGTCGCCACTTCCTGCCCCACCGGTCGGCAGGTTCCAGCAGGTATGGCTGTCCTCCAAACTCCAGGTTCAGAGTGGTCCGCCAGAACCCTCGCCTCTGCGCCCTCGCCACCACCGCGTCGCGAGTCCGCAGTTCGTGTTCCCACCGCCACCAGTGGCTCCGCCGCATCCGCCATTCCTGCCCGTCGGCGTCCTGAAACTGGACCTCCGTCCGAAAAACGGAGAGTTTCAGCACCCCCAGGGTCCCTATCGGCGACCGGAACTCGTAGCGGAGGCTGAAAAAGCCGGAGGGGATGACCTCTATTTGGTACGCACACAACACATCGGGAGCCATTTCAGCCCTCCTGCAGTGGGGTCGGGGGGTGTCCCTCTCTGAGGAGCGTCTGCAGGGCGCCGGTCATGGAAGCCATCCCCATCAGCCCGCCCAGGTTCATCGTCTCCACCGCGCTGGAGGGGACGATAATCAGCGCGCCCTTCTCCTTCAGTCCCTCAAAAAGCATGTTCATCGCCCGCAGGTGGAGCGCAGTGGGGTTATCCCGGTAGGCCTGCGCGGCCTCGGCGAAGGACGCCGCAATCTGCTTTTCGCTCTCTCCCAGGATGACCCGCGCCTGCCGTTCCCGCTCCGCCTGCGCCTGACGGCTCATCGCGTCCTCCAGCGCCTCCGGGATGACGATATCGCGGATTTCTACCGACTGGACAGTGATCCCCCAGGGCGTCGTCCGCTCATCAATGATGCGCTGCAGTTCCGCGTCCATCACCGTCCGCCCGACCAGGATGCTGGCCAGGTCCATCTGACCGATGATTTCCCGCAAGGCCGTCTGGGCGGCCCAGGCGATGGCGGTCTGGTAGTCCTCCACCTCTAGGACGGCCTTCTCCGCGTCCCAGACCACCCAGAAGAGGACCGCGTCCACGTTCACCGGCACCGAGTCCTTCGTCAGCGTCCGCTCCGCGGTGAAGGGGGTGACCATCACCCGGTGGTCCACCATTGCCGGGATGGTGTCCACGACCGGGACAATCCAGAATGGCCCCGGGCCCTTGAGGCCCCGGAAGCGCCCCAGCCGCAGGACGATGGCCTTCTCCCACTGGTTGGCAATGCGCAGGGCGAAGAGGATGTAGAGGCCGACCAGGTTGAGGAAGATGAACATCGCAACGGTCCAGCCGTCCGGGACGCCCAGGGAATCCAGGACGATAGCCAGGATGATGGAGATGATCAGCAGAATAACGAAAATAGCCAGGGCCAGGCCGCTGAAGCCCTTGAGGGCGGACTCTCTCTGCGGGACCACCCCCGATGCCGGCGCGCGCTCCCCGCGCCGGGATTGAGTTGCCGGAACCACGACCATAATCGCCTCCTATATGGGTTTTTCTGCATTCATCCGCGTCCGCTTACTGCAACAGCAGCGCCTCGCGTCGGAAGGTTTGCACCCCCAGGCCGATGAGTGCCCCGTCCACCAGCCAAAAAGCAAGCCCCACCGCCAGCGCGACCGGCGGGTTGAGGTAGAGGACGCCGGTGATTTGACCCGCCACCAGCGCCAGCACCAGCAAGACCAGCGACGCGCTCATCTGGTAGGCCTCCATGAAGGTGCGGACGCGGGCGGAGATGAGCACCGTCGCAGCGATCCCCAGCACGGCGACGGCAGGCGCCACCCAGAGCACCAGGGGCCACCAGGAGGCTGGCGGAAACCAGACGCGTCCCATCACGGACCACCCGGCCGTATTGACCACGACCCCATAGACGAGAAAACTGACCCAAGTCAATATCACTGCCGGGACAAAGGCTGCCAGCACCTTGCCCAGAAAGAGTTCCCCGTCCGAGGCGGGGGTGTAGAGCAACGCCTCTATCGTCTTCCGTTCCCGCTCCCCCGCAAAGGACTCGGACGCGACGATGGTGGAGAACAGCAGCGGAAAGATAAGGATGAACGGCGCGAAGAAGTGGCCCGTCATCAGCACCAGCCAGGTCTGCCGCTCGTCCAGCCCGGCCAGTTCGGCAGCCAGCGCGGGAATCCGCTCCCGCATCATCCCCACCGGCCCGGAGGGGGCCATCAACGGCGACATGGACTGCATCAGGCTGGGGGCCAGGATGATCCCCAGCGGCAGAAGAATGACGAAAATCAGCGGGACCACGAGAGCCGGAATCCAGGCCGCCCGGTTCTGCCGGACTTCTTTCAAATCTTTGACGGCGATGGTCCGCAGGATGCGCCCGTTCATAGCACCTATTCCGAAACCTGTAGTGTAAGCACAAGATTTTGCAACTGACAAATTATTCCGCCCATTCGGCACTTTTGCTCTCACCCGATCCCCTGGTCCCCCCTTTTCCGCTCGCCTTTCGGCGGCGGGAGAGGAGGGGGAATTGGGGGTTTTCGGCGGGCGGCAAAGCCGC
>DAOTWK010000162.1:0-8884 GCA_034435815.1 Anaerolineae bacterium
CCCCAAAACCCAATTTCACTCCCCCTCCCCGCGTCGCGAAGCCCTGGCGGGGAAAGGGGACAAGAGAGGCTAATAAGTGCAGATTTTTCCCGGCAGCGGGGAAACGCTAACTCCAGCTCTCCCCCCTGACTCCCTTCCTTCTCCTGCTTGCCCTTCGGTGGCAGGGAGGGGAGAAAATGGGATTTGCGGCGGGCGGCTTCGCCGCCCGCCGCAAATCCCTCCTCCTGTCCTCCCCTCTCCGAAAGCACGAAAAAAACCTGCACCTGTGAGGGGCAGGGGGAGGGACTCTGCGAACGGGCAAAATTCGTGCCCCATTCGTGGACAGTGCTCGCCTGTGCTCCGGAAATGATAACCTCTCCAGCGTTAGAAGAACGATGGAAGGGTGTTAGATTTCCGTTAGAACGCCCCAAAGTCCGCTACAGGTTTCACACCTGCGGGGGGCTATACATACAAATTGACAGAATCATCCCCCCTCTGTATAATGACCTCCGCTGACCAGGTGGGAAAAAGTTCGCTATTCCACTAAGGAGCAAGACCATGGGAGACAAATTTGACTTCATCCGCGAGGAGATGGCCGCGCTGCAAGAGTCCGGCCTCTTCATCCACCTGCGCACCATCGGCTCGGCCCCCGGGCCTTGGATGATTGTGGACGGCAAAAAGGTCCTCAACCTCTGCACCAACAACTACCTGGGCCTGGCGACCCACCCCCGGCTGGTCCAAGCGGCTCACGAGGCGCTGGACCGATGGGGCGTCGGGCCGACGGCGGTCCGCTCCATCGCCGGGACCCTCAGTATCCACGTGGAACTGGAGCGGAAAGTCGCCGAATTCAAGCATGTGGAGGATGCCCTCTACGTCCAATCCGGCTTCTGCGCCAATCAGGCCGCCATCCCACCCCTGGTGGGCCGGGAGGATGTCATTTTCTCCGACCGGCTGAACCACGCCTCCATCATTGATGGGTGCCGCCTCAGCGGGGCCAAAATCATCGTCTACGAACACTGCGATCCCGATGACCTGGAAGCCAAAATCAAGGAGAACCTCCCCAACTTCCGGCGCGGTATGGTCATCACCGACGGCGTCTTCTCGATGGACGGCGATGTAGCCCCGCTGGACAAAATCTACGAGATTGCGGAGCGCTACGGACTCATCACTATGGTAGACGATGCCCACGGCGAGGGTGTCCTGGGCTACGGCGGTCGCGGCATTGTGGACCACTTCGGTCTCCATGGGAAGTTTGATATTGAAATCGGCACTTTCTCCAAAGCCTTCGGCGTCGTCGGCGGAATTATCTCCGGCAAGAAGGTGGTTATAGACTATTTGCGCCAGCGGGCCCGCCCCTTCCTGTTCTCCAACGCCGTCACCGCCACCGACACCGCCGCGTGCATAGCGGCGGTGGACGTCCTCTCCGAATCCACCGAACTGGTGGACCGTCTCTGGGAGAACACCCGCTATTTTAAGGGAGAGATGAAGCGGCTGGGCTTTGACGTGGGCCGCAGCGTCACCCCCATCACGCCGGTCATGCTGGGAGAGGCCCCGCTGGCCCAGCAGTTCAGCCGCCGCCTCTTTGAGGAAGGCGTCTTCGCGATGGCCATCGGCTACCCTACCGTCCCCAAGGGCCAGGCCCGCATCCGGGTCATGGTCTCCGCCATGCTGAGCAGAGACGACCTGGACTACGGCCTGGAGAAATTTGCGAAGGTCGGGAAGGAACTGGGAGTGATTGGGTGACCGTCGCGTTCCGCAAGGTGACGCTCACTTCTAAAGGTAACGGCCACCTGTTTCAGGGCATTCTGGGAATATTGCTCCTGGCACTCACCGGCTGCACGGTAGCGCCCTCCCCCGCTGCCGTCTCTCCGCCGCCTGCTCCGTCGCCGACACCGACGCCCAGCCCCGCCGTCCTCTACGAACAGGGGCTGGCCTGCCAGCAGGCAGGGGACTGGGAATGTGCCTGGGCAACCTTCTCCCGTACCCTGGAACTGGATCCGGGCTTCGCCCCCGCCTACCGGGCGCGGGCGGCCGTCCACCTGGCCCTGGGAGACGGCTCGGCGGCCCTACGGGACGCCCAGACAGCGATCATGCTGGCCCCGGAAGACGCCGGGGCCTATGCTTTGCTGGGGGAGGTCCTCCGCCGGGCCTTCAACGACCCGCTCCAGGCACTGGATGCCTACGACGCGGCAGTGCGGCAGGACCCGACGCTTTCACCGGCCCTTTTCCCGGTCCGCTGGGAGTGCGCGGTGGCGGCGGCTCGCTCCAACCGGATGGCCGAACTGGCCGCTGAGTATGCCCGTCTCCACCCCGACGACCCGATGCGGGTGTATTACCGGGGCCGGGCCTTGCTGGTTCAGGGTTTGCCCCGCGTTGCCATCCGCGTGTTGGGGGAAACCATAGAGCAGGAGGGGGGCCCGGCGGCGCTGTGGTTTGTCCTGGGGGAGGCCTACGCCGCCGAGGAGGCCTGGCGGGAGGCCGTCATCTGCTACGAACAGGCGCGGGCGCTGATGGAGGCTGGGGACTCCTCCCTGGGCGTGGTCTCCGGGAATCCGGCGGCGGCCCTGGCCCTGGCGCTGGGGACGGCGTATCTGCACACCGGTCGCTGCGGGGATGCCGAAGCGGCCTTTCGGTACGCGCGGGCTTGGGGTTCCCACCAGCCTGACCTGTCCACGCTCATCGGGCAGGCCATGATCTGTCGGCAAAAATGACGGGGAAAGGGGATGTTTGCGGAAGCGACCTTCAGCCGCCTCCGCAAAATCGCTCTAAAGACGGACAGATATGAACCAGACACCTGTGATTGTTGTTCACGGAGGCGCGTGGAAGATTCCGGAGGAGGAACACGAGCCCCACATAGAAGGATGCTGCCGGGCCGCGACTGCCGGATGGGAGGTGCTGCGCGCGGGCGGTTCGGCGCTGGACGCTGTGGAGACGGCGGTCCGCCTCCTGGAAGATGACCCGACCTTTGATGCCGGGCGGGGGTCTTGCCTGAATGCCATCGGCGAGGTGGAACTGGACGCTATCATTATGGACGGACAGACACTGCGCCTGGGGGCTGTTGCCGCCGTCCGGCGGGTGCGCAACCCGGTCTCGCTGGCCCGTCTGATTATGGAGAAGGGGGCGTATAACTTCCTGGTGGGTTCCGGCGCGGAGGAGTTTGCCCGGCAGCACGGGATGGGCCTGATCCCGCCAGAGGAACTGGTGGTGGGGCGAGAGCGGGCTCGCTGGGAAGCCTGGCGGGCCGGAGAGGGCCTCTACGCGGCCGAACTCTTCAACTCCACCGGAACGGTGGGGGCGGTTGCGCTGGACCAGGAAGGGCATCTGGCGGCGGCAACCTCTACCGGCGGCAAACCGGGCAAATGGCCGGGCCGGGTAGGGGATTCGCCACTGGTCGGCTGCGGCGCCTACGCCGATGACCGGTCGGCAGCGGCCTCGGCTACCGGGGACGGGGAGGCGTTAATGCGCATCCTGGCGACCGGCGCTGTCTGCGCGCGGGTGGCGGAGGGAAAGAGTCCGCAGGAGGCAGCAGAGGAGGTGCTGGCCCTGCTGGCGGAGCGGACGGGCGGCTATGGCGGCCTGATCGTGCTGGACCCGCGCGGTCGCTACGGCATCGCCCACACCACCCCGCACATGGCCTGGGCTGTTGTCACCCCAGATGGCACCCGCCGCGCGGGCATCCGCGCCCGATGACAATGGGGGGATGCGGCGGCGGCCGCAGGCCGCCGCATCCCCCGCGCAGGAGGTGGGCATGAAACTCATCTATCGGGACCGGGAATGGGAATTAGAGGGACGGATGACCGTCCGTCAGGCGATAGAGAAAGTGGGATTGATTCCGGAAACTGTGCTGGTCGTGCGGGACGGGAAACTGCTCACCGAGGACACCATGCTGGAGCCGGGAGATACGGTCAAACTGGTCTCTGTCGTCTCTGGAGGGTAGTGGCCCTACGGGGCTCATGTGGGAGCGGCCAGGAGTAACCAGGCGCGGGCCAGGTCAAACACCGCTTCCAGGGGTGTAAGGAGGCCAATAGCAGTCCGGAGGTCAGATTCGGCTGCTTTCAGGTCTTCGCTAAGCCAATGGGCGCGGCCGCGCTCCACCAGCGCCATGCCCTGTTCATGCGGGTGTCTGGTCCGGATAGCCAGATTCAGCGCATCGTCGGCCCAGGCGCGGGCAGCAGGGACGCTGCCTGAGAGGCGAGCACAGCGGCTCATCCCCTGCAGGGGAGTGAAGGCGCTGTTTTTGCGACAGCGGCGAGGGCAAAAACAGCCAGAGGTTGGGGGACAGCGGCTTTACCGCTGCCCCCCCCAATCCCTTTCAGGAGACAGAGCGCCTCCTATGATCCGCCGATCAGGAACTCCGCCAGCGGGGTGTATTCGGCCCCGGATGGCTTCAGGACACTCTGAATCAGAGCGAAACTGCGCGTCTGAACCTCTCCCAGCGTCCCGATGTCGGTGGAAGAGACCAGGGCACCGAGGCGGGAGAGGTCGGCCGGAGGAATGCGGTCCCGTACCCGCCCCAGGGTCAGGTGAGGGGTGAAATCCCGTCCTTCGGGTGGAAACCCCAACGGTTTCATCGCCCGTTCCACTGCCCGCTGCAGGGAAGCCAGTTCTTCCCCCATTGGTTGAATTCCCACCCAGATGACACGCGGCCGCCGCGCGTTGGGGAAACATCCCAGCCCGCCGACGGTGAAGGCACACGGCGAGGCCTGAGAGGCCACCGCTGCCAGCGCGGCCTGGATGGCGTCCAATTTGCCCACCGGAGTATCCCCCAAGAACTTCAGCGTCAGGTGAATCCCCTCCGGTTTCACCCAGCGGACACTCTCCGGCGGCGCCTGCCGCTCCAGGTTCCGCTGCACCTGGGCCAGTTGCCGGATGACCGGCTCGGGAAGTACAATGGCGATAAAGGTCCGGATGGTTTCCACTTCGCCCCCTAATCCAACGTGCCAGGCACTTCCGGACGTGCGCGGCACGTTCCTGTTACGTTACGTCCCTTCTTCCCACGAAGCCAGGTACCGCTCCTGCTCCGGCGTCAGCACGTCTATCTCCACGCCCATCGCCTGGAGTTTCAGGCGAGCGATTTCCCGGTCAATCTCCTCCGGCACAGTGTAGACGGTGCGCTCCAGACGGTCGGCGTTGCGGAGGATGTAGACCGAACAGAGGGCCTGGTTGGCGAAGGACATATCCATCACCGCGCTGGGGTGGCCCTCAGCAGCCGCCAGATTGACCAACCGTCCCTCCGCCAGCAGGTAGAGGCGACGACCATCCGGCAGGGTGTACTCATCCACGAAGGGGCGCACCCGGCGCGGCGGCCCGATGGCCATCTCCTCCAACGCGGGGATGTTAATTTCCACGTTGAAGTGGCCGGAGTTCGCCAGAATGGCCCCATCCTTCATCACCTCAAAGTGTTGCCGGTCAATGACGTTGATGTCGCCGGTGGAGGTGATGAAGATGTCCCCTTGGGGAGCGGCCTCCCGCATGGGCATCACCCGGTAGCCGTCCATGACCGCCTCCAGCGCCTTCAGCGGGTCCACCTCGGTGACGATAACGTCCGCCCCCAGCCCTTTGGCCCGCATGGCGATGCCCCGGCTGCACCAGCCGTATCCGGCAACGACGACGGTCTTGCCGGCAATGAGGATGTTGGTGGCGCGGATGACGCCATCCATCGTGGATTGGCCCGTGCCGTAGCGGTTATCAAAGAGGTGCTTGGTCAGCGCGTCGTTGACGGCGATGATGGGATAGCGCAGGACGCCCTGGCGGGCCATCGCGCGCAGCCGGATGACGCCGGTGGTGGTCTCTTCAGTACCACCTATGACGTTGCCGATGAGGTCAGTGCGCTCTTTGTGGAGGGTGCTCACCAGGTCGGCCCCATCGTCCATTGTGATATGGGGCTTGTGGTCCAGCGCGGCGTGGATGTGCTTGTAGTAGGTCTCGCTGTCTTCCCCTTTGATGGCGAAGACGGGGATTTCGTAATAGGAGACCAGTGCGGCGGCGACGTCGTCCTGGGTGGAGAGGGGGTTAGAGGCGGTGAGGACGACCTCCGCGCCGCCGGCCTGGAGGGTGCGGGCCAGGTTGGCCGTCTCGGTGGTGATGTGGAGGCAAGCAGAGAGGCGGACGCCCTTCAGGGGCTTCTCCGCTGCGAAGCGCTCCCGGATGAGGCGCAGCACCGGCATCTCCCGCTCCGCCCAGTCTATGCGCAGCCGGCCCGCCGGGGCCAGATTGAGGTCTTTGATGTCGTAGTCTATGGACATTTATTCACTCCCTCGTTCAATTTGCTCATTGGTGGCTGGCGCAGTCATCTTGAATAACAAATCTAGCATCCCCCCATCATCAAAATACTCCCGAAACCGACGGACGAACTCGGTGGGGGTGTAGAAGTGGCCCTGGCCGCCGGGGTTCTCCAGCACGTAGGTGGCAGCCAGGCTCCCCATCCGCCCCGCCAGGTCCCAGGGGAGGCCCAGCGCCAGCCCCTTGATGAGACCAGCCCGGTAGGCATCCCCCACGCCGGTAGGGTCGGCGATACGGTCCGGGGGGACGGCGGGAATCTCGTAGAAGCGGCCGTCGGCCCAGATGTGGGAGCCGTCGGCCCCGTAGGTCACCACGCAGGCGCGCGCAGGCGCAGCGTGAATCTGGTCGGTGTTCAGACCGGTCTTCTGGCGGAGCATCTCAAATTCGTAGGCGTTGACCACCAGCAGGTCACAACCGAAGAGCCCCGCGCGCAACTCCTCCCCGCTCAGGCGAATAATCTGCTGGCTGGGGTCGTAGAGGTAGGGTATGCCCAGTTCCTGGCACTCGGCGGCGTAGCGGACCATCGCCTGCGGGTCGTTGGGGGAAATCACCACCAGGTCTATGGGGTGGAGGTTCAGGCTATGGAAGGAGAGTTCCCGCGCTCGCGCCATCGCGCCGGTGTAGAAACTGCAAATCTGGTTTCCATCCAGGTCGGTGTTGGCGAAGAAGGAGGCGGTGAAGAGGTCGGGTTCCTCGCGGGTGAGGGACGTATCCACCCCATGGGATTCCAACCACTGCCGGTATTCTCCGAAGTCCTGCCCGACGGTGCCCATCAGGTAGGGACGTTCCCCCAGAAGGGCCAGGGTGTAGGCGATATTGGCCGCGCATCCGCCCCACTGACGGCGCATGTCGTCCACCAGGAAACTGAGGGAGATACGGTGAAGTTGCTCGGGCAGGATATGCTCCACGAAGCGGCCCGGGAAGCGCATCAGGTAGTCGTAGGAGATAGAACCGGTGACGATGACGTTCATAGGGACTCCGAAAATGTAAGGCGTGATGCGTGAAACGTGTGATGCGTGAAACGTGTGATGCGTGAAAAGTGTGATGCGTGAAACGTGAAGGCCTTAGATTTGCCAGACGATGATGTCGGGGTGGCCGCCCCAATCCCGGGCAAGCCGTTGCAATTCCACCAGGATGCGGATTTTCTCCTCAAAGGGAAGTTGAGCCCGCTCCCGGCGGGCCTTTTCCGCTTCCTGGAACCATTCCTCGCGAGTGAAGACCCGGTCGCCGAGGAGGATTTGGGGTTGAGATTTGCGTTCAGTTTGGGTCATATCCCACGATGCTCCTGAATTTCTCGGATAGCCCGTACCGCTTTAAGATATCCCTCAGATGCTCTCTATCCACATCCGCTTGTTCCAGCAGCATCCGCATCTTCACCAGGTCCTTTTCTCTCCCGGCCCTGAGGAACAGCGCAATCAGATATTCAGGCGTTATGACCTTTGTGCGAATCCCCTCGTATTCCACCTCTGCGGCCTGCCCAACGGCTTCCGCTTCCAGGGGGTCGGCTGGAAACACATCTACAGGGATACCTTCCACAACAATCCAGTGCCCTTTCCAGGTATATCCACGGCTCTGGAAGTACTCATAGATTGGAGTCAGTAGAACCAGCCCCTCCTGCGCCGTTTTTAGGACCACGAAGATGTCCAAGTCCTGTGTCAAGAACGGCTCCGTCCACTTAAGAGCAGCGACGGCTCCGCCGATAGCGTAATCCTGGATGAGTTCTATCTCTTTTAGTTCGTTCAGCACCTGGAGCGCTGATTTCATTACTTGCGAGCCTCCACCATCCGGCGCAAACTCATCCCAAACGGCGGATATGCGATCCCCCTCTCGGTAATGATGCCCGTGATGTAGCGGTGCGGGGTAACGTCAAAGGCAGGGTTAGCAACCCGGACCCCCGGCGGCGCGATGGGCATGCCCCGAAACACCAGGTCGGTCACTTCCTCCGGCGGCCGCTCTTCTATGGGGATGTCGTCTCCCGTGGGGGTGGAAAGGTCAACAGTGGAGGTGGGGACGCAGGGGTAGAAGGGGACGCCGTTCTCCTTCGCCACCACCGCCAGTTTGTAGGTGCCGATTTTGTTGGCGACGTCGCCGTTGGCGGCCACCCGGTCGGCCCCCACCAGGACCAGGTCCACCTGCCCGGTGCGCAGGAAGTGCCCGGCAGCGTTGTCGGCGATGAGGGTGAAGGGGATGCCCAGTTGTTGCAGTTCCCACGCGGTCAGGCGGGCCCCCTGCAGCAGAGGGCGGGTTTCATCTACCAGGACGTGGACGCGCTTTCCCTGCTCGTGGGCGGTGCGGATGACGCCCAGGGCGGTCCCGTAGTCCACCGTCGCCAGCGCGCCGGTGTTGCAGTGGTGAAGGATCGTCGCGCCGTCGGGGACTACCGCCGCGCCGACCTCCCCCAGCCGCCGGTTCACCTCCACATCCTCATCGGCGATCGCCTGGGCCTCCACCAGCGCGACCTCGCGGATGGCATCGGGGTCCAATTCGGCCGCACACCGCCGCATGACCCGCTCCAGCGCCCACGCCAGGTTGACGGCGGTGGGGCGGGCGGCCCGCAGGACGGCGGCGGCCTCCTCCAGGTCGCGCCAGAGGCCCGCCCGGTCGGCGGCGCGGCTGCGACGGG
>DAOTWK010000163.1:0-5145 GCA_034435815.1 Anaerolineae bacterium
TGGGCGCCTTCCCGCTGCTGGGCGGCTTTTTGGCCGCCTGGCAATCCCTGGAGGCGCCGCTGGCTTCGGAAACGGTCTGGGCGACGGTGCTCCTCTACTTGGGGCTCCTGCCGGGGAGCCTTGCCTACGGGCTGGCTGCCCTCTTCCGAGGCTACGAGAAGCATGAGTACCCTGCCGCGGTCCAGACTATCACCACCATCATCAAGGTGACGCTGGGGGTCCTGGTGCTGGTGGGCGGGCTGGGCATCGTTGGCCTGGCGGGGGCCTCCATCGTGACCAACTTCTGCACGCTGGGTATCCTGGCCGTGCTGGCCTATCGCATCCTCCCGCACCGAGGCCTGCGGGAAAAATGGGAGCCCCGCCTCCGCCTCTGGCGGGGCATGCTGGCGGAGTCCTGGCCCCTGATGCTCTCTCTGCTCCTGCAGGCTCTCTTCCCCGGCGCCAACGTCGTGCTCCTCCAGCGGCTGCAGGGGGACGCCGTCGTGGGCTGGTACGACGCGGCCCGCAAGTGGGTGGACGCGCTGAACATCATCCCGTCCTTCTTCACCATCGCCGTCTTCCCGGTGGTGGCGCGGCTGGCGGTAGAGGACCGGGAGGCGCTGCGGGCAGCGTACCGGCTCTCCGTCAAGGTGCTTCTGGCCGTCGCCTTCCCGACGGCGATTCTGGTGACCCTTCTGGCGACGCCGCTGGTGGGGCTCTTGAGCGGGTCGGCCTTCCTACCCCACGGGGCGGTCGCCCTGCGGCTCCTGGTCTGGTCCATCCTCTTCGGCTGGTTCAACAGCCTGACCAACTACGTGCTTATCGCGCTGAACCGGCAGCGGTACGTCTTTCTGGCCTCTGGTGTGCGGGTGGCCTTTACCGTTGTGGCGAACCTTTTGCTGACGGGGCGGTACAGTTACGTCGCGTCGGCCTGGATTCTCATCGCCGGGGAGTTGCTGCTGGCAGTCCTCTTCGCTGCCGACCTCACGCGGCAGGTGGGGCCGGTGGGCTGGCGGCAGACGCTGGGGCGGCTGACGCTGGCGGGTCTGGGGACGGGGGCGCTAACAGCAGCAGTGGCTTTCTATAGCCGTCCGGCGGCCCTGCTGACCGCGCTGGTGGCCTACCCGCTGCTGGTCATTGGGCTGGGAGCCTTCACCCCCGCGGAGCGGGAGACATTGGGGTCGCTTTTGCCGGGCCCCCTGCAGCGGCTCCGGGCTGTAAGAGTTGCTCCGGAAAGTTAAAGGCCGGAAATTTGCGCGTTTGGTGCGGGTGTGGTAAGATAAAACCGAAATCGTTTTGGGGCGTGGCCAAGGGGTAAGGCAACGGACTTTGGATCCGTCATCCGCAGGTTCGAATCCTGCCGCCCCAGCCTGAATATTGCCAACCGTGCATTCGTGAGAGTTTACCGCAAAGGACGCAAAGATTTCAAGAAGCAGGAAGGGCATCTTGCACTCGCTATCTTGCCGCCTTGCTTCTTTCTCTGCGCTCTTTGCGGTTTTTGAAAAGCGCTCCCTTCTGCCGCCCAATGGTTGTCGGACCCCCTCACCCTCTTTCTCCTTTCCCCTCTCCCGCTTGCGGGAGAGAGGTATGGCGGGCAAGCCTGTAGCTGCCCGATGGGGAAATGGAGCATCTGTGGGGCCTCTCTACCGGGACCTCTCCAGGGCACAGGCGATGGCTTCGTCCAATGTCATCGTCTGACCAGCGACCCGTGCGGCTGCAAAGGCCGCCTCGCCCAGCCCAGCGCGCGGCCGCCAGGCTGCGCTCGTGCTCGGACTGTTCAGCCAGAGCCAGGACGGTCCTGATGGATTCGCCCAGGCGCTCCGCCGCTCCCCACAGCCGGGCTGCTCGCTCCGGCTCTCCCTCGGCCAGCGCCAGATGGCCGAATGCCTCCAGCAGGTAGAATATGCCCCAGCTTTCCAGGTGGAAGCCACACAGCCATTCGCCGCGATCCAGGTCGGCGGCCTGGGCCGGTTGGCGCATGCAGGGTTGGCAGGCGGTCAGCTGCCGATGGGGATGACGGTGTACGGCGGCAATCAGGCGGGTGAAGGCGGTCTACATCCGCTAGCAAAGGCTCACAGCACTCGGCTCTGCCACAAATATAACTGTCGCTTTGAGCGCCTGCTTCATAGGTCTATGATGGATGACGGATGGCTGAGCATTGCAATCACTGCCCTGGCCGCATGATCGGCTGCTTTCCTGGAATTCTGCATCATTGGTTGGAATTGAAAAATGATTTGAGGGCGGCGGAGAACTGTCCTGAGCATCTCACCGATACGGAAATTCGCTTCTTCATCAAGGACAGCCTCAAGGTCAAAAGGGATTGGCGCCTGAGGCCCATCACTTATTGAACGGACTGACACAAGGGGTATTCCCATTTCGGCAGCCACCTGTGCAATACCGGCCGTCTCCATTTCCAGGATCGGATGGGGCATCTCCTTCAGTAGTTGCGGAGAAACTTGAGACCCGCGTGTGGTGATGGCTGTCCCGACAACCAGTCGCGCTCCATCGGGCTGCAGGGCTTGAACTACCGCGGTCCAGGTCGCTTTTGACAGAGGGGAAAGAGACCAGGCTTTGCCCAGCTGGCCCATATTCAACCACCAACAGTTCTCAGCAACAACGACATCTCCGATACGCAAATCATCTTGGACTGCACCCGCGATACCGAAAGAGATCAACAAATGCGGATTTGTTGCTGCCAGTAGGGCACGAGTGCCATCCGTTGCGCGCTGGATCCCCATTCCAGACGTTACTAACAGACAATCACGGTCCATAACTCGGAACCGAATTCCTCGGAATCGGCCGAGTGAGATGCGTTTCCACTCCTTGAGGTATCGTAGGAGAGCTGCACTTTCTTGTGGTATCGCGGCGATCAACCCGACCGTTTCCGGATTTCGGTTCATCTTTTGTCCCAGATTTGAATGCACTCTTATCAAGATGTGCAGTCCTTCACATAGGTTCAGCCTTCCGGGGCTTCCCTAGGCCGCCCCCGCCTTGAGGCTGGCAGGTTGAGGCCGTTGTCCCCAGGGCTTCGTACAAGTCCGTTACCAGAGATGCACGCCTGGGTAGGGATACCTGGACACCCCATGGCCTGCGATGATTCGCGGTACTCCACCAGCAGTCTTTTGCTGGTCGCAAGGAGCCACGTCGGCTGTATGCTGTGTTAGGCGGCAAATCCAATTCTACCTAACTACTCATGGAGCAATGTTGCCTAGAATGTTCCCTTTCTATCCGCCGCAGGTCATCGGCGTGGGCCTGGACTTTCCGCAGCGCCGCCACCACATCGTCTATCCCCTGACGCCCCGCCCGGAAGACGCGCTCGTCCAGCCAGACCGCCTCCCGCAGACAGGCCCGCTCCGCCTCCGGGAAGCGCATCCGCTCAAAGGCGAAGTACTCCGGAAACGCGCTAGGGACCGGCAACCGGGAGAGATGGGGCTGGAAGAGGTCGTAGCGGTGCATCGGCGGGTAGCCTACCCAGCAGGGGATGCCCTCCGCCTCCAACGCTGCACAGACCAGGTCGTGCCCGGCACCGAACACATCTGGGTCAATGGCGAAGATATACCGGTAGAACGAACGGGTGGTATGGCGGGGGTCCCGCCGCAATAGTCGCACGCCCGGCACTTCGCTCAGGCTCTCCTCCAGATAGTCGGCCATCGCCTCCCGCTGCCGGGCCTGCTCGGGAAAGCGCTCCAGGCCCACCACGCCCAGCGCCGCCTGCAGTTCGGTCATCCGGTAGTTGGCGCCCATCGTGAACAACTGCTCCGCCTCGTCGTGGGGACGGCCGCAATCTATGATACTGGCCGCCCGGGCCGCCATCTCCGCTGTCCGGCACAGGAGTATCCCGCCCTCTCCGGTGGTCAGTGTCTTGGACGATTGCAGGCTGAACGACCCGAAATCCCCGATAGTTCCCGCTCCCTGCCCCCTCCAGCGCGCCCCGTGCGCGTGGGCACAGTCTTCCACCACCACCAGGTTGTGGCGACGCGCGATGTCCATAATGGCGTCCATATCCGCCATCTGCGCGCCCAGATGGACCGGGATGACCGCCCGCGTGCGGGATGTGATCGCCGCTTCCACCTGCTGAGGGTCTATGCAGTAGGTCTGGGGGTCAATATCCACGATGATCGGGATGGCCCCGGCCGCCATAACCGCCGCCGCTGTGGCCTGAAAGGTGTAGGCGGGGACGATGACCTCGTCCCCCCAACCGATGCCGGCCGCGCGCAGGGCCACCTCCATAGTGACCGTGCCGTTTACCATCAGGACAGCATACCCCCCGCCTTGCAGTTCGGCGAAGCGACGGGCGAACTCCGCCGTGTACGGCCCGGGATATGGGTAGCCGCCCCAGCGCCCGGACCGGATGACCGCCGTCACGGCATCTATATCCCGCCCGTCCCAGACGGGCCATTCGGGGTAAGGTTCGGTGCGGGTTTTCGGACCGCCGAAAAGAGCCAGTTCGGACATGTTCATCCTCCTCGTTTGGCTTTCAGGGCCTTTTTGACCGCCTGCAGCCGTTCTCCGTGCAGGGGGTAGAGCTAGAGCAGGAAAATCGCCAGCAGGAAACCGACCGTCGTCGGGATGATCAGGAAGAGAACGAAGAACATCCTAGCCTGCCGGTGACAGGCGCTGTTTGATGGTGGTCTGCGGTTCGGTCGCGGCGGCGGTCAGGGCCACTGGGTCACCTCCACAGGGTTTCAAGGAGGGATCGGGCCGTTTGCAGGGCAAGCCGTTCGCACACGGGCTGAAAGGGGCCCGGATAGCGGTAAGCCAGCGGGGCGATCTCCACCTCGTAACCGCCCTCGGCATGGGCCTCTTCGGTGGGCAAGTAACTGATGCAACCGTCGGTCAGGCTGGCAAAGAGCGTATGCAAGGCAGGTGAAGCGGCTTTCACCTTCAGCCCAATTTCGGTGAAGGTCTCGGCGGCGGAGGTAACCAGCGCCAGGTCCCCCAGCCGCACTCCGTTGATGCGCATCGGGACGGACCAGAAGCCATCGCGGGCTTCTATACGGGATTTCCAGGGATACCGCTGGTTCAGCAGGAGGTCGGCGAAGATGGCCATGAAGCCGGGCAGGTGCGCCAGGCGCAAGAGCGGTTTGCGGTAACTCCGGGGCGGGCGGCGCGTTTCGGCGCGGACGACGGTCGGCAGCCAGACCTCGGCGCGGGCCAGGCGCAACG
>DAOTWK010000164.1:0-6551 GCA_034435815.1 Anaerolineae bacterium
GTCTGGGCATGGTTTCCTTCCCTCCGCCAGAGTCTTTCAGAAGGAAGGATACTACCAAAGACCTCTGTGGTCAAGTACTACATCCCCTGTCCGAACTTATTTCTGAACTTCAGCCCAGGGTTACCCGGCGAATCACTTCTTCCAGGACGCGAATGGCTCTGCGGAACTCCTCCAGGTTCAGGTGCTCCTGGGGAGTATGGTCCAGGCGGGAATCGCCCGGCCCGTAGGCAACGATGGGACAACGCCATATTGGGCCCACGGTGTTCATATCCGACGTTCCCAATTTCACCTTGAAGGTCGGGGTTCCCCCCAGGTCCCGGATGGCCCGAAGGAACGCGCGAACCAGAGGGGTGTTCTTTTCCGCCCTGTGGGGGACGTCCTCGCCGCAGAAGCCGACGGCGGCGTTCTCCGCCCATGAGCGGATTTGCGCTTTGAGGTCGGGGATGCTCACCCCCTGGGGGAGGCGGAGGGTCATGTCCATGACCACTTCTTCCTCAAACCCGCCGTTATGGGTGGCGATTCTGTGAAGAGTAGGGTCCAGGGTATGGAAGCGGAACCGCTCCCCCCGGTTGAATTCGTCGGTGAAGGCCGCAAGGCGGTTCCAGAAATGGACAGCCTGTTCGGCAGCGGAGGGGCCCTCGGCGGCGGAGTGGCGGACCGGCGCGGTCAGCCGGTAGAGGACTCGCAGCCGGCCCTTGTAGCCCAGTGTGATATGCTCCCAACCGCTGGGCTCGCCGATGATGACGGCCTGAGGGGAGAAATGGCCCAACAGATGGCGGGCCCCCCGGGAGGAGGACTCCTCCTCCACCGCGCCCACCACTATAACCCGCCAGTTGGGGATGGGGTCCAACCGTGCAGCAGCCAGGATGAAGGCCGCCAGCGGCCCCTTGGCGTCCACCGCGCCCCGCCCGTAGAGACACCCATCCTGAAGCCGGACGGGGATGAACCCCTCCACTGTATCCATATGGCCCAGGAGCATGAGTTCCCGCTCCCCCTCGCCCATAATCCCAACGGCGTTTCCGGCCCCGTCCAGGTACGCCCGGAAGCCCATTTCCCGCATTCGGGCGACCAGGAAGGAGGCCATCTCCTCTTCCTGGCCGGAGGGGCTGTAGATTTCCAGCATTTCGCGCAGAAAAGAGACCTCATCCGTCATCTTCGTTCTCCGATGGGGGCGTTTCGGCCATCGCCTCCTCCAGTTGGCAGGCCACGAACTCCAGGTCCTCCCGGGAGATGATCAGCGGAGGGAGGAATCGCAGCACGATGGGGCCGGCGGTCAGGGCAAGGACGCCGCGACGGAGAAGGGACCGGAGGTAGGGCCGGGCCTTCCGCCGCAACTCCACGCCCACCATCAGCCCCAATCCTCGCACGTCCCGGATCAGGGGGGAGCGGATCGCCCGCAGGCGGGAGAGGAAGAACGCGCCCAGTTCGGCGGCTCGCTCCGGCAACGCCTCCTCCTGGAGGGTGCGGAGGGTGGCCAGCGCCGTCGCGCAGGCCAGGGGATTCCCACCGAAGGTGGAGCCGTGAACGGCGGCGGGCAGTTGCCCCACGCGCGGGCCTGAGAGAACCGCGCCCATCGGTATCCCGCCTGCCATCCCCTTTGCCAGGCAGACGATATCCGGCTCCAGGCCGTGGTGTTCGCAGGCCAGCATACGGCCCGTCCGGCCCATCCCGGTCTGGATTTCGTCCACAATGAACAGCGCGCCCCGCTCCCGACAGAGTTCCTGAGCCCGCCGGAGGTATGCTCCGTCGCCGGGGATAACGCCCCCCTCGCCCTGGACCACTTCCAGGATCAGCGCCGCCGTTTCCGGGCCGATGGCTTCCTCCAGCGCGTCGGGGTTGTTGTAGGGGACATGGGTGAAGCCGGGGACCAGTGGCTCAAAAGGACGGCGATACTCCGGACGCCAGGTGGCGGAAAGGGCCCCCATCGTCCGGCCATGAAATCCGTTGCGGACGGCAATAATGCCCGGTCGTCCGGTCACCAGGCGGGCGAACTTCAGGGCTGCCTCCACTGCCTCGGTGCCGGAGTTGCAGAGAAACACCCGCTCCACCCACGGTGCCAGAGAGACCAGTTCGGCCGCCAGTTCGGCCCGGCGATCGTTGCAGAAGATTTCGGAGCAGGTGATGAGTCGTCCCGCCTGCTCCTGGATGGCGGCCACGATGCGAGGATGGGCGTGGCCCAGCAAGGCGACGCCGTGGCCGGTGGCGCAGTCCACATACTCTCGCCCCTCCGCATCCCAGACCCGCGCTCCTTCACCGCGCACGATGACCACCGGCTGTTTCCGGTACACCCCACAGGTGTACTGCTTCTCTAGTTCTATCCACCTGTCGCTCATCCGGCTGCTGGTCATTCCACCACCGTCCCTCTGCCGGCCAGGGCCTGCCGGATGGGAGAGTCGGCGCGGCCGTCGGCCAAGATGACTCGGCGCACCCCGCCGTTCAGCGCTTCCTGCGCCCCCAGGAGTTTCCGCTTCATCCGCCCCTGGGCACAGGGGAGATACGCCTCTATCTCGGCGCGCGGGATGCGGGAGATCAGCGTGAGCTCGTCGGGGAACGAGCGCAGGAGGCCCGGGACGTTGGTCAGGAGGACCAGGGTATCGGCGCTCAGCGCGGCGGCCATTGCGGCGGCGGCTCGGTCGCCGTCCACGTTTACCATCTCCCCGGCGTAACTGATGGCCAGTGGGGCAACGACGGGAACGTACCCCTGGTCCAGGAGCGTCCGGAGCAGGGGGGCATTGACCCGTTCCACGATGCCGCTCCACTCGTCGTGCAGGACCTTGACCTTGCCATCCTCCACAATTTTCAGGGAGGACTTGCGCTTCCCCTCCAGTAGCCGACCGTCCACCCCGGAGAGCCCCAAAGCCCTGACCCCGCGCCGCTGGAGGCGCTCCACCAGCAACTTGTTGATCCGGCCGGCGACCACCATGGCGAAAATCTCCAGCGTCTCCCGGTCGGTGTAGCGGCTCTGATGTCCGGAGACGGAGGTGACATGGCGGGGCGGTTTACCCAGTCGCTCCGCGATGACGTCGGTCTCGTGGGAGCCGCCGTGGACCAGGACGAGAGGTATCCCTTGTCCGACCAGAGTGGCGACGTCATCGCAGAGGGGCTCCGGGTCAATCCCTGCTGCGCCGCCGATTTTGACGACAATCAGGCTGGATGGGAGTGCCATACTGCGTACTCCGTATTCCGTTAGATGGGATGGAGGCCGGGGAATTCCAGGCCAGTCGTTTCGGGAAAGCCGCACATCAGGTTCATCGTCTGGACGGCGGTCCCGGCCGCACCTTTCATCAGGTTATCTATAGCCGCGATGACCACCAGACGGCGCGTTCCCGACTCCTGGGCAAAGCCGATGTCGCAGTAGTTGGAACCGGTCAGGATTTTGGGCTCCGGGTAGCGGTAGATCCCCCGGGTCGTCTTCACCAGCCGGATGAACGGCTCGCCCTCGTAGGCCCGGCGATAGAGTTGCCAGACCTCCCGCTCGGACAGGTCATCGGTCAGGAAGCAGTGAGCCGTCGCCAGCGCGCCCCGCACCAGTTCCACCGAAGTGATGGAGAGGTAGATTTCGGGGGACTGTCCGTCTACCGTCAGTTCCTGGATTAGTTCGGCCAGGTGACGGTGACCGGCGGGCGCGTAGGAGCGGACGGCGTGGCAGCGTTCAGGGTGATGGGATGCAGGAGTGGGGTCCGCCCCGCCCTCGGAGGAGCCGACCTTCACCTCTACTACGGCCCTCTCCACGACGCCGGCCCGGTAGAGGGGCCAGAGGGCCAGGTTGACGACAGTAGCGTTGCAGCCTACGCCGCTGGCGTAACGAGCGCTCCGCAACTCCTCCCGGTGGAATTCCGGCAGGCCATAGACGAAGCGGGGAAGCCACTCCGGCGCCGGATGCTCCCAGCCGTACCAGCGGGGATAGTCGGCCGGATTGCGCAGGCGGAAATCGGCGCTCAGGTCTATCAGCCGCTCCGCCAGGGACGCGAATCCCTTAATCCGGGGGGCCACTAAGCCGTGGGGCAGGGCGATGAAGAGCACATCGCACGGCTCCAGGTCTGCCAGCCGGACGAATCGCAGGTCTGTCCGTCCCCGCAGGTTGGGATGCAGGAAGTACACTGGCTGACCGGCGTACTGTTCCGACGTGGCCTGTTTGACCCGGACGTGTGGGTGGTCTAAGAGCAACCGCAGCAGTTCCCCTCCCGCATATCCGGATGCACCTACGATAGATATGTCCATTCTCTCCTCCTGGACGTGCCCGCTCCCCCAGTGCGGTTTGGTGACAGGATGGACAGGATTGACAGGATTGACAGGATGGACAGGATTAACAGGATTGACAGGATGGACAGGATTTTTCGGTGTTCTATCCTGTAAATCCGGCCCCAATATCGGCTAACCTCACCCCCTAGTCGGCCGTCTTTCCGACGTATCGGGGCTTGACCCTGGTAGGGTAGACCATTTTACGGCTAACCTCACCACATAGTCGGCCATCTTTCCGGCAATATCTATCTCCACGACCTGCATAGCGCCGTGGAATTCGGGGGTATGGTTCACCTCCGAGACCAGCAGGCGACCGTCGGCATCTTCCAGCAGGTCCACGGCCAGAATGCCGCCGCCCACGGCGCGAGCCGCGCACAGCGCCAGTTCGGCGATTTCAGGGGTCAGCGGACAGGCGAGGGCCTCCGCCCCGCGCGCGGTGTTGGTAATCCAGTGAGATGACCGGCGGTAGATGGCGTAGATGGCCTCGTCGCCCACCACCATCACGCGGATGTCCCGACCGGGCTTCTCCACGTACTTCTGGATGTAGAAGACGCTGTGCCCCGGCCCGCCGAGGACCGTCTTATGGGCCAGCAGGGCCTCCGCCGTCTCCCGGTCGTTCACTTTGCTCAGCAGCCGTCCCCAGGAGCCGACGGCGGGCTTAAGCACGACGGGATACCCCATCTCCTCCATCGCCTCCAGGGCCGCTTCCGCCCCGAACGCGACGACGGTGTGGGGAGTCGGCAGGCCATGCCCGATCAGCGCCTGGCTGGTCAGCACTTTATCCCCACAGGTGAGGACGGTCCGGTAATCGTTGACGGTGGGGGTTCCCCATCCGTTCAGAATGCTCAGCAGATAAAGGGCACGGGTATGGCTGAGCACGCGGCTCCAGACCAGGCTGTACTTCCGGGCCAGGCCGTTGGCGTGAAGGTAGAGAAACAGATTCTCCTCATCCAGCCGGTCAAAACTCACCCCCTGGGCAGTCAGAGCCCGGAAGATGGCCTTCTCCTCCGGCCGGATGCGGGAACAGAGGATGCCCAACTTTATCGTTCCGACTTCATAGCGACCTCCAGCACATAATCGGCAATGCGACCGGGAATGTCCACGCCGGTGGGGGCGATGCTGTTGCGAAACTCCGGCGTATGGTTCACCTCCGAAACCAGCAGGCGGCCATCCGGGGCCTCCAGGATGTCCACTGCGACCACCCCACCGCCCACCGCCTCCGCCGCTGCCCGGGAGATGGCGTCAACTTCCGGAGTGATGGGGCAGTACGCGGCCTGGGCCCCCCGGGCCGTGTTGGTGATCCAATGGGACGACGTGCGGTAAATGGCCGCGATGGTCTCCCCTCCTACGACGAAACTACGGATGTCCCGTCCGGGTTTGGGGATGTACTCCTGGATGTAGAAGATGGAGTGAGTGTATCCGCCGAGGGTCTGCTTGTGTTCCAGGATCGCTTCGGCGGCGTCCCGGTCGTTGATTTTGGCCTGAAGACGTCCCCAGGAGCCGTTCAGCGGCTTGAGGACGACCGGATAGCCTATTTCCTCTATGGCCGCCAGCGCTGCCTCGGGAGAGAAGGCAACGCGGATGGTGGGGGTGGGGACGCTCCGGCGGGCCAGGGCCAGGCTGGTCTGCAATTTATCCCCGCAGACGGCGATCACTTCCGGGGTGTTGACAGTGAGCAAGCCGCTGGCGCTGAGCATCTGGCTGGCGTAGAGAGCGCGGGAGTGGCTCAGCGAGCGGATGAGGATGACATCGCAGGAATCTGGGGAATCCGCCTCCGTCCGGCGAAGCGGGGAAGCGCCCGGAAGCCCCAGCACGACCGCCTCGTCATCTATCCGCACAGCCTCCACGCCCCGATCCTGGAAGGCCTGGAAGAGCAGTTTCTCCTCCACCCGGACGCGGGAGCAGAGGATCCCCACTCTCATCTTACTCCCCCCAGTCTTCTTCCTCTTGCGGCGCCAGTTCCAGGACAAGGGGGTTGAGGCTCCGCACTTCCAGTTCCACCCCGCAATCGGGGCAAAGGACGATCTCCCCTACCTCCACGTCCGGAGCCAGGTTCAGTTCGGCCGCGCATTCGGGACATTGAACCATCTCGCACCTCCCTATGGAATGGGATAATAAAAAGGCCGACTCCCTGCTCCAGGGAGTCGGCCTTTTCTGCAAAGGGTGGATTTAGATTATGGGCTTACTGGTTACCCCAGAACGGCTGAAGGCGACACGAAACTCCCCAGAGCCCCTGGGTCTGGGGGCGCTTGGTTCGGGCTCGTCGGGAGTTTCGGATGACCGAATGGCTCATCTCGCTCAGTGTCCTG
>DAOTWK010000165.1:0-2647 GCA_034435815.1 Anaerolineae bacterium
CCGCCCCTGTTAAAATGAGAACCGATGGGCCAGGAAGAAATCCGCAACTTCTGCATCATTGCTCACATAGACCACGGCAAATCCACACTGGCCGACCGGCTCCTGGAACTGACCGGCACCATTTCCCCGCGGGAGATGGCCGAGCAGGTACTGGACTCTATGGACCTGGAGCGGGAGCGGGGGATCACTATTAAGGCGTCGGCGGTGCGGATGACCTATCGCGCCGCCGACGGCCAGGCCTACGAACTGAACCTGATAGACACCCCCGGCCACGTAGATTTCTCCTACGAGGTGAGCCGCGCACTGGCCGCTTGCGAAGGCGCCCTCCTGGTAGTGGACGCCTCCCAGGGAATAGAAGCCCAGACTATGGCTAACCTCTACCTGGCCCTGGATGCCGGACTGGAAATCATCCCCATCGTCAACAAAATAGACCTTCCCGCCGCCCGGCCCGACGAAGTGGCCACGGAAGTGGCCGAACTGTTAGGCATCCCCGCTGAGGAGGTCCTGCGGGTTTCTGCCAAAGAAGGGACCAACGTCCCGGCCGTACTGGAGGCGGTCGTCCAGAAAATCCCCCCGCCCTCCGGTCGGCCCGACGCCCCCCTGCGGGCCCTCATTTTTGATTCTCACTACGACTCCTATAAGGGTGTCGTCGCCTACGTGCGCGTGGTGGACGGCACGGTGGAGAAAGGGCGCCGACTGATGCTGATGTCCTCTGGCCTGGAGACCGAGCCGGTGGAAATCGGCATTTTCACCCCCCAGATGCAGCCGACGGGCCGGCTGGAGACCGGAGAGGTCGGCTACATCGCCACCGGTCTGAAAACCGTCCGCGAGTGCCGGGTTGGCGATACGCTGACCGACGCCGCCCGTCCGGCTGAAGAGCCCCTCCCCGGTTACCGTCCGGCCAAACCGATGGTCTTCGCCAGCCTCTATCCGGTGGAGGCAGAGGATTATCAGGACCTGCGGGACGCGCTGGAAAAACTCCGCCTCAACGACGCCGCCCTGACCTTTGAGCCGGAGACTTCTCAGGCGCTGCAATTCGGCTTCCGCTGCGGTTTCCTGGGACTATTCCACATGGAAATCGTCCAGGAGCGGCTGGAGCGGGAGTACGGCCTGGACCTGATCGCCACGGCTCCCAGCGTGGCCTACCAGGTCGTCACCACCCGGGGGGAGGTTCTAGAAGTCTCCCGCCCCGCCGACCTGCCCGACCCGTCGGTCATCCGGGAAATCCGGGAGCCCTGGATGAAGGTGCAGATTTTCACCCCTGCTGCCTACATTGGGCCGGTAATGGAACTGGTCACCCGCCGCCGGGGCCAGTACGAGACGACAGAGTACCTGGATAGCCAGCGGGTGGTGCTGATGTTCCATATGCCCCTCTCGGAGATGATTGTGGACCTCCACGACCGGCTGAAATCGGCCACGCGGGGCTATGCCTCTATGGACTATGCCTTTGAGGGCTACCGGCCTGGCGACCTGGTCAAAATGGACATTCTGGTCAACGAACAGCCGGTGGACGCGCTGGCGCTCATCGTCCATCGCGACCAGGCCTATGAGAAGGGTTCGGCCCTGGTGCGGAAGATGAAAGAAGTCATCCCCCGTCAGTTATTCCCCGTCCCCATCCAGGCCGCCATTGGGAGCCGCATCATTGCCCGAGAGACAGTGCGGGCACTGCGGAAAGACGTCTTGGCGAAGTGCTATGGCGGCGATGTCACCCGCAAACGGAAATTACTGGAGAAGCAGAAGGCTGGAAAGAAACGGCTCAAGCAATTCGGGCAGGTGGTGCTTCCCCAGGAGGCCTTTCTGGCGATTCTGAGATTAGAAGAAGAGTAAGAGAAGGTTCAATGGAGAGAGGACTGGTCTGTCGGCATTGTGGCCGTCCGATCGCGGTACCGGCATCCCGCTGTCCCTGGTGTGAACAGACTATCATGGTCATCTGTGCCCGCTGTAAACAGTACACCGACGATCAGGGGACAGTCTGTGAGCACTGCGGTGCCCCGCTGGAGCCGGACCGGTCGGAATCTCTCCGCATCGGTGTGGGTCTGGACGACCGAACGGCCCAACTGATCGCCGACCGCCGGCGCGCCCGTCTGGTGGCCAGTGGTGTGGTGGCCCTTCATCTCCCCGAGTTTTTCTACGCCGACACCCAGCGACGGACGGTTCTGGTGGACCTCTTCGGTTCCCCCCTGGACCCTCGTCGGGAAGCGGCCGCGCTCCTGTTTGTTTCCATTGTTTACCTGGTCCGGCATAGATATTGTGCCCTTCGTTTCACCGTGGATGGTCAGTCCCTGCTTTGGGACGAAGTTCGGCCGTGGGACGGGCAGACCCTCAGCCTGGAGGGGGTGCTGGCCCGGCAGGCCGGCCTGGGCCAGACTCTGGGCCAAGCCCTGCGGCAGGCCATTGCCGAAGAGGCGGGTATCTCCCCGGAACAGGAGAGTCCGGCGAGCCAGCGGAGAAAGCCCGCAGCCGTGCCTTCAGCCCGACCTGTGACCGAAATCATCGTGGAGATCGCCCGCCGCACCGTCCTCCCCGAGCATCAAGATAAAGAGGCGTGCCGGGAGATTTACCAGTTGCTGGTCCAGTTTGTCCAACATGACCCGGCCCTGGCCCGCCGCATCGCCGGGGAGGTTCTGGAGACATTGGCCTGGTTTCA
>DAOTWK010000166.1:0-12126 GCA_034435815.1 Anaerolineae bacterium
GGCGAAGCCGCCCGCCGCTATCCCTACCCCTCGCTCCGCCCAACGCGACGGTGAATCCCGTAGAAACGACGGCGCACCAGAGTGGTTTCCCCCGGTGCGCCGTTGTATGGCGGCCGGTGGTGGGCTACACCGCACCGAATCGGCTCCGGAGCACCTTCTTGTCAATCTTGCCCACGCTGGTCTTGGGCAACTCGTCCACGAAGGTGTAATTCTCCGGCACGGCCCAACTGGTGATTAGCCCCTCCTCCACGTAGCGGTTGAGATGGGCGCGGAGCATATCCCCTGTGAGTTTCCCCTTGTACTCCTCGCGCGGGACGACGATGGCCAGCGGCCGCTCGCCCCATTTCTCATCCGGGATGCCGATGACCGCCGCCTCCAGCACCCCTTCGTGCAGGCTGAGCAGGTTCTCCAGTTCCTGGGAGACAATCCATTCGCCGCCGCTCTTGATGACGTCCTTGAGCCGGTCCACAATCTGGATGAAGCCGTCCTCGTCCATATAGGCAACGTCCCCTGTGTGCATCCAGCCACCAGCCCACAGTTCCTCACTCCTCTCAGGCTCTTTGTAGTAGCCCTGGGTGCACCAGGGAGCCCGGACGATAATCTCGCCGGTGGAACGCCCGTCCTTCGGGACGTCATTGCCGGCCGCGTCCACCACCCGCAGATAGACCAGCGGAATGACGAAGCCAGTCATAATCTGCCGGTCCAGTTGCTGCTCCGTGCTCCAGGCCAGCATAGGCGGCTTCAGGTGGGCCAGGGTGAGAACGGGGCAGGTCTCGGAGAGACCATACCCGGCGTAGACCTTGATGCCCAGTTTGGTCGCTTCCAGCGCCAGTCCTTTGGATAGCCGCGCCCCGCCGATGACCACCTTCCAGTTGCTCAGGTCCAGCCCGCGCACCGCCGGAGAGGTGACAATCATCTGGAGGATGGTGGGAACGCAGTGGCTGAAGGTGACCTTCTCGGTGAGGAGGAGTCGCATCAGCATCTCCGGCTCGTACCGGCCCGGATAGACCTGCTTGACGCCGAAGAGGGTGGACATGTAGGGAATCCCCCAGGCGTGGACGTGGAACATGGGCGTGAGGGGCATGTAGACGTCGTTCTTGCTCACACCGCCGAAGTTGCCGAAGGCGGCCACTGCCAGGCCGACGCTGAAGGTGTGCAAGACCAGTTGCCGCTGGGTGAAGTAGACGCCCTTTGGCAGGCCGGTCGTGCCGGTGGTGTAGGCCATCGTCGCCAGCGTGTTCTCGTCCATGTCGGGCAGTTCGTCCAGCGGGATGGCCGCCGAGAGCAACTCTTCGTACTCTGCATCCACCTTGATATCCGGCTTCTCCTTCCGGTCGGTCACCAGAATGGTCTTGCGGATGGAGGGAATGCGGGGTCGAAGGCGTTCCACCAGGGGGTAGAAGTCCTCGTGGAAGATGAGGACCTCATCCTCGGCGTGGGCCATAGTATAGGCGATGTCTTCGGGGGCCAGGCGGGGGTTGATGGTGTGGAGGACGGCGCCGATGCCGGGGATGGCGAAGTACATCTCCAAGTAGCGGTGGCTATCCCACTCAATAACGCCCACCCGCGTGCCCGGCTTCACGCCCAGGGCCTTGAGGGCGCCGGCCAGTTTGAGCACCCGCCCGTACATCGTGGTGTAAGAGTGGCGGACCAAGTCGCGGTAGACGATTTCCTGTTCGGGGGCCCAGGTGACGCCGTAGTTGAGGATGTGCTTCAGCAGCAGTTGGAAGTTATATGCGGGCATAATAGACCTCCTTTCTGGCTGACGGAACGGAATCTGTATATCTACCGGTCGGGGAATAATCGGTTGTGCAGCAGGGAAAGGCATTTTTATGATCGTCCTTTTCCGGTAATTGTCAAACCAGTCTGAGGTTCAGGCATAAGTTGGGAGAGAGGGCCGGCGGGTGCTTCCTCACCTCACCCCCAGCAGCGCCTCGGACGAGCCCTCGGCGCGGCTCTTCGCCGCCACCCCTCCTGGCCTGAAGGGCCTTGACAGGCCCAGTATGCCAGGAAGATAACCGATCGCCACAAGGGTTGCGACCTGTCACAGATTTGAAACATATCCGGCAGGTTCACAGAATTGCCTCCTTGCCGAAAGTGTGTATAATGTTAGCGGGGAAGGTTTAACGCTGGATGAAGTATCATATCTGGACCATTGGCTGTCAGATGAACGAAGCTGACTCCCGGCGGCTGGCGGCGGCTCTGGAGCGGCTGGGATATGCATCGGTCTCCCGGGCCGAAGAGGCCGACGTGATTGTTCTGAACACCTGCGTGGTCCGACAACAGGCGGAGGATAAGGTGTACGGGCGCCTGAGTTCTCTGCGCCCTCTGAAGGATCGCCGACCCAACGTCGTGATTGGTCTAATGGGTTGCCTGGTGGGTCGCCGGGATTCAGCGCCCTTGCGGAAGCGGTTCCCGTGGGTAGACATCTTCGCTCCGCCGTCGGACCCCGGGCCTTTGCTGGACTATCTGGCGGAGAAAGGGCTGGTTGATACCGGTCGGGCGCTGGAGGCCGAAGACGTCGCCCGCCGGATTCCCACCCCTTTTCTGATCCCGCGCTATGAGCAGGGCCAGCAGGTCACCGCATACGTCCCGGCCGTATTGGGGTGCTCCCATGCCTGCACGTACTGCATTATCCCCTACCGCCGAGGGCCAGAGCGCAGCCGACCGGCAGAGGAGATTTTGGCTGAGGCCCGCGCACTGGTTGCCCAGGGAGTGAAAGAAATCACGCTGCTTGGGCAGATCGTAGACCGGTATGGGTATGACCTTCTCCCTCAGCGAGACCGTACTCCCCTGGTAGAGTTACTGGAGCGACTTCACGAAATAGAGGGCCTGGAGCGAATCCGCTTCCTCACCAGCCACCCGTCCTGGATGACGGACGAACTCTTAAACGCAGTGGCCTGTCTGCCCAAAGTCTGCGAACATCTGGAGGTGCCGGTACAGTCCGGGGACGATGAGATCCTGGCCCGGATGCGCCGCGGCTATACCGCCGACGACTATCGCCGTCTCATCGCGCGGGCCCGAGCCCTCATCCCCGGGCTCTCTATCGCTACCGACGTCATCGTTGGCTTTCCGGGGGAGACGGAAGCCCAGTTCATGCGCACCTATGACCTGCTGGCAGAACTGCGGTTGGATAAAGCCCACATCGCCCGCTACTCCCCCCGCCCTCAGACGCTGGCGGCCCGCCGTTACCTGGACGATGTCCCGCCGGAGGAGAAGGAACGCCGCCGCAAGGCACTGGACGAGTTGCAGGCCCGCATCGCCGGAGAGATCAACGCCCGCCTGGTTGGACAATCGGTGGAAGTGCTGGTGGAAGGTCGGAAAAAGAGCCGCTGGTGGGGTCGCACCCGTACAGACAAACTGGTTTTCTTTGAGGACCCGCGCGACCTGACCGGCCGACGGGTTATGGTCCGCGTCACCTGGGCCGGGCCATGGTCGCTGGTTGGGGAAGTCGGGAGTATGGAGTAAGAGGGAGGAAGAAAGCGAAAGGTGACACAAAAGGATAAAGACCCGGAAGAAGATAAAGGGCAGCCGTCCAAAGAAGATCTGAGCACCCGCGTGATACCGGGGCTGGCTGCGCGGAGAATGGGCACAGGTCTGACGGAGAAACCCTCGACGGCGGTACCTGAAAGGCCGGCTGTTCCTCCCCCCGATTCGGCGAAACAGGTGGGGCCCGCGCGCCCAGCACCAGCGTCGGGGCGGCTGGCCGAGGGCACAATTCTTCAGGACCGCTACCGCATCCTGGGTGTCCTGGGATCAGGAGGGATGAGCACCGTCTATAAGGCTCAGGACCTGCGATTCCCCAAGGTCCAGCGCTTCTGTGCGGTGAAGGAAATGCTCAACACCGCCACCGACCCCCGGGTGCGGGCGCTGATGATGCAGAATTTTGAACGGGAGGCCAGCATTCTGGCGACACTGAGCCACCCGGCCATCCCCCAGGTCTACGATTACTTCACCGAGGGCGACCGGGCTTATCTGGTGACTGAATTCATTCCGGGAAAGGATCTGGAGGCCCTTCTCAACGAGACCGAGGGCTTTTTCCCCGAGACCCAGGTGATTCAATGGGCCATCCAGATTTGCGATGTGCTGACGTATCTCCACACCCGGAGGCCCCAGCCCATCGTGTTCCGGGATATGAAGCCCTCCAACCTGATGCTGGACGATCAGGGGCGGGTTCGTCTGGTAGATTTTGGCATCGCGAAGGTTTTCCAGAGCGGCGAGAAGGGGACGATGATCGGTACGGAAGGCTATTCTCCACCGGAGCAATACCGGGGGATCGCCGAACCCCGCGGGGATATTTATGCCTTGGGAGCAACGCTCCATCATCTGCTGACCAAACAGGACCCCCGACTGGAGCCGCCCTTCACCTTTCACAAGCGCCCCATTCATCAATACAATCCCGCCGTCTCGGCTGAACTGCAGGAGGTCATCAGCCGGGCGCTGGAGTATGACATCCAGAAGCGGTTCGGGTCAGCCGAGGAGATGAAGCGAGCGCTTCTCTCCCTGAAGTCCGCCCGGGGACTGGCTACCACAGCCTATATGCCGACCCCCGAAGGGGTTCGTCCGGATGCGCTGAAGGTCATCTGGCAGTTTGCCTGCGAGGACGAGGTCCGTTCCAGCCCGTGCATCCATGAGGGGATTCTGTACATCGGTGCATACGACAACAATCTCTACGCGCTGGACGCTGAAACGGGAAAGTTTCTCTGGAAGTATGCCACCGAAGGCGGGATTGCCTCTTCTCCTACGGTGGCGGACGGACGGGTCTTCTTTGGGTCCACCGATGGTTCACTGTATGCCCTCAACGCTGAGACCGGGCGGTTGATGTGGACGTATCCGACAAAAGCGCGTATCTACTCCTCACCCCGGGTCCAGTTTGGGCACGTTTTCATCGGATCGGATGACCGTCGCCTCTATGCGATCAATACCATCACCGGGCGAATGGCATGGAGTGTTGAGACGGAAGGGGCCGTTCGCTCTACACCCGCAACAGGGTCCGATGCCATTTACTTTGGAGATGAGGAAGGAGTCCTCCACGCAATCGGGGTTAACGGCCGTTTGATCTGGCGTTTCCGTGCCCGCCGGGCGATTACCTCATCTCCAGTGGTCAGCCAGGACCTGTTATACGTTGGCTCTCAGGACTGGTTCGTCTACGCGCTGGACCTGCGTGCCGGCTGGGTGGTCTGGCGGTATCGGACCGATGGCCCGGTTGTCTCATCCCCAGCGATTGCAGGGAATACCGTTTACATCGGCTCGGCGGATGGACATGTGTATGCCCTGGATGCCACCAATGGCTATCTGGTCTGGCGGTACCGGACCGGCGGGCAGGTCACCTCATCGCCTGCCGTCTATCAGGGCGCGGTTTACGTCGGGTCGGTGGATGGGTACATCTATTCGCTGGACGCCCAGACGGGACAACTGCGATGGCGGTTCCAGACCGGCGGGCCGGTGGTTTCCAGCCCCAGAGTAGAGAACGACATCGTATATGTCGGTTCGCTGGACCACAACGTGTACGCGCTGCCGACTTAGCAGCAACGCACGCGTTCGTCTGCTGCAAGCCCAACAGTTCGCACTAAGAATCTGCAACCTGCTCTTCCCTTATGGAGCGCTGACTTTGAACTGGAAATCCTGGTTTCGTCGTTTTCGGCTGGCGAAGCGGCGGGAGGAAGGAGAGCCTTCCGCCCCCCCTGCACCGGTGACGCGTCCCGCTCAGCGCCCACGACTGACCCTGGGATGGGCCACCGATGTCGGGCGACAACGGACTCACAATGAAGATACTGTGCTGGTGATAGAATTAGAACAGGCGGGTTATCACGGTACGCTGTCCACCGCCCTCCTGGTCCTGGCTGATGGAATGGGCGGACATCTCGCGGGCGAGGTCGCCAGCGCGCTGGCGGCCCGCACAGCAGCCCAGCATATCCTGCGGGCCTGCATGACCCTGCTCCCCACACACGAGCACAGCGCCAGTGAGCCCTCGCTGAAAGAAGTGCTGACGGACGCTTTTCAGAGAGCCAACGAGCTGGTCACCGAGCGCGTGCCGGGAGGGGGGACCACGCTCCTGTGTGCCCTGATCCTGGGGAACCGGGCATACATTGCCAGCGTCGGAGACAGTCGGGCTTACCTGATCTCGCCCGAAGGCTGCAGCCAGATTACCCGCGATCACTCCATTGTGGATATTATGGTAGAATTGGGCCAGATAACAGCAGAAGAGGCGGTTCATCACCCACAACGAAATGTACTCTATCGCGCCGTGGGGCAACAGGGACCGCTGGAGGTAGATACGTTTTTCCGCCACATACCGCCGGGAGGAGCCCTCTTGCTGTGCTCTGATGGACTTTGGGAAATGGTGAGCGAGGAGGAAATTGCCCGCGTTGTGACCACCTCCTCTTCCCTGCAAGAGGCATGCGAGGCCCTCGTGGAAAAGGCCAATCAGGCTGGAGGAAAGGACAACATCAGCATCATCATCGCATCCCCTCCGGAAATCCGCGAGACTGGGTCGTATTCTCTGGAGAGGTGAGATGCCGGAGGAAGAAAAGGATTTATACACCATTTTAGGAGTTTCTCCTCTGGCTACCCCTGAGGAAATCCGGCACGCTTACCGGAAACTGGTCCGCCGGTTTCATCCCGATAGTGGGTCCGAAGAGGCTTCGGCTGAGCGATTCCAGGAGGTCCAGGAAGCCTACCGGGTCCTGGGCGACCTGGCCCGGCGGCAAGCCTATGACCGGCGGCGAGCCGAGCGGGGACGAGACCTGAACGTGGCCCTGGCCTGGGATATCCTGGTCAGCCGCCAGCAACTCCAGGCCCTGCCCGATGAGCAGATGCTCTACCTCCTGGTGGACCTGAAACCGTCTGGAAAGACCTCCTTCAAACGGATCCCGCTGAACCTGTGTCTGGTCATTGATCAGAGCACCTCTATGGACGGCGACCGGTTGGACCACGTCAAAGCGGCGGCTCACCAGATTGTGGATGAGTTGACGAAAGAGGATGTGGTTGGGGTGGTCGCCTTCAATGACCGGGCCACGGTGATGCACCCCAGCCAGCCGCTGACGGACCCGCTGCGGGTCCATGCCCGAATTTCTTCCATATGGGCCAGCGGGGGCACAGAAATCCTACAAGGGTTACGAGCCGGCCTGGAAGAAATCCGGCGCCACCACAGAAAAGAAAAAATCAGTCATTTGATTCTGCTGACCGATGGGCGCACGTATGGGGACGAAGAGCAGTGCCTGGCAGAGGCTCGTCGGGCTGGATTGGAGGGAATTGAAATCAGTGTGCTGGGTATCGGCGAAGACTGGAATGATGTCTTTCTGGACCGGTTGGCCCGCCAGACTGGCGGGACCTCCAGTTACATTGCCTACCCGCAGCAGGTTCGCGCGGTGATGCGGGACCTGATTCAGCGGCTGACGATGCTGCTGGCCCAGGATGTCACGCTGACGGTCCGCGTGACCGAGCGAGCATGGTTGGAAAACTGCTTCCGGACCGCGCCCTTTATGGAATACCTGATTCCCAAAGAAGGTGTTTACCATCTGGGCCACCTGTTGGCCGGGAAAGCCACCCAGGTCCTCTTTGAGATTGTCGTTCGGGAGAGTCGGCCAGGATTTCACCCTTTGCTCCAACTGGAGATGAATGCCTATGTTCCCACCTTTGACCGGCAGGAACGGCTGATTTTTGACCTGGAACGGGAATTTGTCGCCGAAGCGGCGGAGGAACCCGTTCCGCCGACCCTGGTCAACGTTCTCAGCCGACTCAGCATTTTCCGGATGCAGGAGCAGGTCTGGAAAGCCCTGGATACCGGTAACATAGAAGATGCCCGGCGACGACTGGAAACGATTGCGACCCGCTTGCTGGACATGGGGGAGGCAGAACTGGCACACGTGGCGCTGCTGGAGGCGGGTCGCATTGCCCAGGGAGGCCAGATGTCCAGTAAGGGGCAGAAGATGATTCGCTACGGGACGCGGGGCCTGGGTATCAAAGGGAGGGAGCTATGATAGAGTGTCCGCTTTGCGGAAAGAAACATCGGTTGGGTACCCTGTTCTGCACCGAGTGTGGCATCTATCTCCCCACTATGAAGACACTGCGGACAGAACCGTTCCCGACCGATGAACTCTCTATGCCACGGGCGGCGGCCTGGGAGACCGAATTGCCCGGCGACGAGCGGGAGAAAGCGCCGCCCGTTATCCGGGTGCGTATCTTAGATACCGGGCGGGAGGTTGTCCTTCCCGCCCTCCCTGAACTGTTGCTGGGGCGGCTGGATCCTACCCATGGCATCTTCCCTCACCTGGACCTGGGCGCAGAGAAGGGGTTGGAAATGGGCGTTTCCCGCCGCCATGCCAAAATTGTCCAGCGGGAAGGCAGAGCATATATTGAAGATGTAGGAAGCGCCAACGGCACTTTCCTGAATGGTCAACGCCTGACTCCCTACCTGCCGTATCCCCTGCCCAAAGAGTCCGAGGTCCAGTTGGGCCGATTGCGCCTCCATATCACGGTTGGTACCAGTGAAGGGGCAGATCAGAGCCAGACCAGATGATTTGAAGGGAGTGAACTTTCACCGTCAAAAACCAACTCCGTCTTCAGGAGGCCTCAGATGCCGATGACGGTCCTGATTCATATGATGAACGAAGACCCCATTGTGGCCGAGATTGATCGCGTTCCGGAACCTACCGATCAGTTCCTGGTCTGCGAAAACCCCCGCCGACGGGACGGTCGGGAGGTGAATTATTTGCTTCCTGAAGTCCGCTCCCTCATTCTGCCCTGGCACCGTATTCACTGCGTGGAGATTCTGCCTACTGGTGAGGAAGAGAAGATTGTGACATTCGTGCGGGAATAGCGGATGAGTAAGAGGTCTTCCGGCCCCCTGATTCTGGCTGTAGATGATGAGGAAAAAATCCTCCGCTTCGTGCGGATGAACTTGGAATTGGAGGGGTTTCGGGTCACCACGGCGACCTCCGGCCTGGAAGCGCTCCAGCGGGTCCGTTCCGTCTATCCGGACCTGGTCCTGCTGGACGTAATGATGCCCGATATAGACGGCTTTGAGACTCTCCGGCTCCTGCGCGAATTCTCCGACGTGCCGGTCATCATGCTGACCGTTCGGTCCGATGAAGATGATATCGTCCGCGGGCTGCGGCTGGGAGCCGACGACTACGTCACCAAACCCTTCAGCGTGCGGGAACTGGTCAGCCGTATCCAGGCCGTCCTCCGACGAGCCCGGCCGATGGCCCCTCCGGAATCCGCTATCCTGAAGATTGATGATTATCTCAGTGTGGATTACAACCTGCAAGAGGCCATCGTGGGGGGAAAACGGGTAAAACTTCGCCCCACGGAGTTCCGCCTGCTGAGCGTGTTGATTGAGAACGCTGGATGGGTGGTCCCCCAGGAGACGCTGCTGGTGAAGGTTTGGGGGCCGGAATACCGGGACGAGACCCACTACGTACGGCTCTACATCGCTTATCTCCGACAGAAGATTGAGCCGGACCCATCCAACCCGCGCTACATCCTCACAGAGCGCGGCGTGGGGTATCGCTTTGTGGATTTCCATCGGGACGCGGAGGAAAGAACCCAATGAAGTCTTGCAAAGTAGTGATCGCCGGGGCATTCAACACGGGGAAAAGTGCATTTATCCAGACGGCTTCGGATATCGCGGTCGTCAGTACGGAAAAGCCTATCACCGATGACCTGTCTCAGGTCAAAGAGACCACCACGGTGGCGATGGATTACGGGCAAACGATGGTCGGAAACCGGCTATTCCACCTGTATGGCACTCCGGGCCAGCCGCGCTTTGACTTTATGTGGGACATCCTGGCCCGGGATGCGGACGCTCTGCTGGTCCTGGTGGATAGCACCGACCGCTCTACCCTGACGCTGGCGCGCCAACTCCTGCGACGCCTGGCCCGTCGGCGGACTCCCTATCTGGTGGTGGCGACCAAACAGGACGGACACCGCCCGATGCCCCCAAAGGAGATTGCCCGGCTGCTGGGAGTGGCTTCCCAGCAGGTCGTCGCCTGTGACCCCCGCCAGAGGGCCAGCACTCACGCTGTTCTGGCTCACCTCTCCCAGATGTTGGGATGATGATGCGGACGGCGGCCTCCGGCCGCCGTCCGCATCATTTCTGGCTCCGATACCACTCCAGCGTCTGCCGAAGCCCCTCCTCCAGCGGCGTCGGCTCGTAGTTCAATTCCCGCTGCGCCTTCTCCGCGCTCACCCGCCAGTCGTAAAAAACGTATGGGTAGAGGCCGATGGGGTAATAAGGCTCCCGTCCGGTCCAGCGGGAGATCGCCGTCCACACCCGCGCCAGCACGATCATCCCCCAGGCCGGGGCGGGAATCCAGCGGATATTCCGACCGATAAGCCGTTCCAGCGCCTCCCCGACCTCCCGGTGGCTCATGCACGGCCCGCAGATGTTGTAGACTTCGCCAGGGCAGCCGCGCGTGAGCGCCGCCTCCGCCGCCCACGCCACATCCCGCACAAAGACCGGAAAGGTGATGTGACGCCCGCCGTGGACCCGGAATGCCAGCCCGCGCAGGGGGTCCTCCACGAACAGGCGGTTGAAGGCGTAGTGGCTCCAGGGCCCGTAGATGGCCCCGGGGCGCAGGATGATGACAGGAAGGCCGGATTCCCGGCCAAAGGCCAGAACTCGCCGCTCCGCCTCCAGTTTACTCTCCTGGTAGGCGTCCTGGGGCTGGCAGGAGGTCTCTTCGGTGATCAGTCCTTCCGTTGGAGGTTTCCCGACGACGGCAATGGTGGAGATATGGACGAACCGGCTCATCCCGGCCCGACGGGCGGCCTCCAAAGCGTTTTGAGTCCCCTGGACGTTCACGGCCCAGAACTCCTCCCGCCGTCCCCAGAAGCGAAAGACAGCCCCGGCGTGGATGATGGCGCGGCACCCCTCGGCCGCGGCCATCACCGACGCCGGGTCGCGGAGGTCCCCCCAGGCCTTCTCCGCCCCCAGCGCATCCAGAAAGCCATAGTCGGAGGTCCGGCGAACCAGCGCCCGGACCCGATACTTCTTTTCGGCCAGATAGAGGCAAAGATTACGGCCCACAAAGCCCGTAGCGCCGGTCACCAGAATGGGGTCAGATTCAGGCGGAGGCCCCACAATCCTCCTCTCCTGCCCGTTGTTCCAGCAACCCCCGGATACGGGCGGCGACCATCTCAATGGCCACCTCGTTGTGCCCCCCCTCCGGGATGATGACGTCGGCGTAGCGCTTGCTGGGCTCTACAAACTCCAGATGCATCGGGCGGACGGTGTTCAGGTACTGCTGGATGACCGAATCCACCGAACGGCCCCGTTCCTGGACATCCCGCTGGAGGCGGCGAATGAGGCGGATGTCGGCGTCGGTGTCCACGTAGAGTTTGACGTCAAACAGTTGCCGCAGCGCCGGCTCCGCAAACACCAGGATGCCCTCCACCAGCACGACCGGTGCCGGGCCCACCCGTCGGGTCTGCGCAGTACGGGTATGAGTGGTGAAATCGTAAACGGGGATTTCCACTGCCTGTCCGGCCTTCAGTTGCCGGAGATGCTGGACGAGGAGTTCCGTCTCCAGCGAATCGGGGTGATCAAAATTGATGCGGGTCCGCTCTTCCAGGGGCAAGTGGCTCAGGTCCCGATAGTAAGCATCGTGGGGGATGTAGGCGACGTGTTCTGTACCCACCCGCTCCAGAATCTTCATCGCCACCGTCGTCTTGCCGGAGCCGGTCCCCCCGGCGACACCGATGATGACGGGCCTTTGGCTCACACCGACCTCCCTATGGATGAGAATATTTGCGGCGGCGGTGGAATCACCGCCGCCGCAAATGCTGGCTCACTTGCGGATGCACCAGATTTCTTCCTGCGGTTCGCTCAGATACTCGGCCCCCTCTGGGGTGACCAGCACGTCCTCCTCGCAGCCGAGATAGCCATAGCCGGGGACCCAGACCCCCAGTTCAATGGCGAAGACGTTACCAGCCTCAATGATGCCCTCAATGCTCTTGCCGTAACGCTCCCACTTCGGGCCCAGGACGGTGGCGCCATCGTGGACGGTGCGGCCGATGTGGTGGCCGAAGGCGTGGAGGTACTCGGTGTAGCCGGCCTCCACCAGCGTCTGGCGGGCGGCGGCATCCACCTCCCAGCCTCGGGCGCCGGGGCGCAGGGCGGCC
>DAOTWK010000167.1:0-3045 GCA_034435815.1 Anaerolineae bacterium
GGCCGGGCGGGTGTGGCTGTTTGAGTGGATGTGAAAAGGATAGGCTCGCCGGACGTATCTACTCAGCCGGTGGCGCCGGCCGACCGGTCAAAGTCAGCCGGCGCCCTTTGATAGACTCAGGGCGCAGGTAGCCTGAGCCGTTACCGCCGGGCATCGCCCGACTGACCCGATCCTCGCTCCCCTTCCGCATCGGCCGGGCCGACGGGCCGGCCATCGGCGACGGCGCGACGGTCAATTGCGCCGACGACAAGGGACGATGCGCCTTGCGGATGTCCGGACCGACCTGGCCGTTGAGTTGGCCCACAACCTGCTGCCGTGGTTTTCAGAATTGCCAGCGCCTGCAGCGCGCTCCGCTCCTTGTCCTTAACCTCCAGCATCAGGTCAAAGTCGTGGGGGCGGCTCTCCTCCAGAAAGCGGCGGAAGTGAGCCTCGTCCAGCGCGTGCGCGTGGCTCCCCGGACGGCCGCCGGGGAGGGGAGAGGAGTAGTCCACCATCGGCGGGCCGTCCTCCGGAGCCCAGGTTGCGGCCGCCGCCGTGAGTGCCTCCGGCAGCGTCCGCCCGTCCGGATAGACCTCCCGGTGGAAGGCGTCCAGCAGGACGGGCAGGCCCGTCTCCCGGCTCACCGCCAAGCAGTCATCCAGGTTGAAGAGCCGCTCGTCGTTCTCCACGGCCAGCCGGGCCCGCACCGCCGGATCCAGCCGCTCTACCGCCCGGATAAAGCGCGCCAGCGCCGCCGGTCTGTCTCCGTAGAGGCCGCCGATGTGAATCTGAATCTTCGCCGTCCGGTCCAGGCCCAGCAGGTCCAGGACGCGGGCGTGGTAGACCAGGTCTGCGTGCGCCGCCGCCACTACCTCCGGGCGGGGGGAGTTGAGCAGGGTGTACTGACCCGGATGCATGCTGATGCGCATCCCCGCCGCGCGGATGAACTCGCCGATGCGGGCAAAGTCCGGGGCGAAAAACTCGTCCCACGGGAACCGGTTGGCCGGATGGGAGGCCAGCGGGACCAGGTCGGAGGTGATGCGGAAGAAGAGGAGGCCCCGTTCCGCGTTCCAGCGGAGGATGCGCTCCAGGCAGGCCAGGTTTCCGGCTACCGTCTCCCGGAGCCGCTCCCAGGAAAGGTTCGCCAGCCGGAAGGTGCGGCTGGGGCGGCAGTCCAGGGAGAGGTTGATGCAGGGGTAGCCGATGCGCAAGTCGCCCCCGCTCAGAGGTCCAGAATCCCCTCCCGGCCCTCCGTCCAGGCCCGAAGGACGGCTTCGGCGACCTGTTGAGGGGAGAGGGCATGGGCGGGCATCCGGAAGGGGACCTTGCCCCAGAGGGGGGTATCCACCGCTCCGGGCCGGACGACGGTCACCTTCCGGCGCGTCTCCTTTCGGATGACCTCTGCCAGGGCCTCCAGGCCCGCCTTGGCCGCTGCGTACGCGCCCAGGCCAGGCAGGCGGAGCCGTTCGTGCTGCGCGCCCAGCAGAAAGAGGTGCGCCTTCGGGGCCAGGTGTGGGGCAGAGGCCCGCACGGCCAGGTAGACCCCGGTCAGGTTGGCGTCCAGAATCCGCCGCCAATCGTCCGGGGTCATCTCGGCGACCTTTGCCGATAGAATGTCACCGACAGCGTAGACGAAGACATCAAAGGGGCCGGCCAGTTCTCCCGCCCGCGCCGCCGCCGATGCCACCCCCTCGGGATCCGCGACGTCGCAGGCCAGGATGTGGGAGGTGACCGATTCCAGCCCCTCCGTGCGACGGGCCAGGGCCACGACGGTGTGGCCCGCCCCGACGAAGGCTTCCGTCAGCGCCCGACCAATGCCGCCGGACGCCCCCCAGATCAACACACCGGACATCATCTCCCTCCTTAGAGCAGGCCGCCAGGCCTGTATTGAGTTTCGCATTGGAGGAACTCTTGCGTGCTTCCGCGTTGCGAAACGGGGAGGAGATGGCTTTTTGCGGCGGCTTCGCTGCCGCAAAAATCCATTTTCCCCCTTCAGTTCCCCTTCAGGGGGAACGATGGGCCACTCTGTGGCGAGACTCCATCATCGCAGGCTAACGGCCTGCGCCCCAGCACAGCCGGACGGGCTTTCCGCCCGTTCTCTGGGGGTCGGGCGGCCTGGAAAGGCCGTCCCGCTCCCCGCTCACGGGACTCCCCGCCCCGAATCGGCCAGAGAAAGCAACGCCTCCGGGAAGGGGTTCAGGAAGGTCTGGCCGGAGAGGTACGGCTCACCGAAGCGGAGGACCCAGGCCCGCAGGACGCTCAGCGGCGCGCTGAGGGAGAGCCGCTCCTCCCGGTACGCCGTCAGCAAGTCCAGGAAGTATCCCTTCTCCGCCGGACTGAGCCCCTCGGAGACGTAGCCCAGGGCGTGCATGAGGACGTTGACGACGGCGGGGCGGCGGGGCGGGCGGGCCAGCGCGGCCCGGAACCCGGCGACGTATTCCGCCATCACCTCGCCGACGGGCCGCCGCTGGAGGTTGGCGACAAGCCGGCCCAGTTGCCGCAGGCGGGCCTGGTTGTAGGCCAGCAGGAGGAACTTGTTCCGGGTGTGGAAATCCACCAGCGCCCCCATCTGGCCGCTCTCTACCGCCCCCCGCAGCCGGGCCAGCGCGAAGACGACGGTGAAAAAGTGCTCCCGGATGGCCCGGTTGGTGAGCCGCCCCTCGTCCTCTATCGGCAGGTCGGGGAAGCGGGCCAGGACCGCCTCGCCGAACATCCCCGGCCTGGCCCCCACCGACGGCGCCTTCTCCGGCGCAGCGTAGACTTTGGCGTCCTTGATCCCGCAGGACGGGGAGCGATTTTTGAGAATGAAGCCGTCCACCGGGGGGAGCCCGTCCAGGAACGACCGGGCGAAGGCCCGCATAGCCTCTGTCAGATCCCGGCCGGTGGCGGGCTGGAGGAGCCGCACCTCCCCGCCGACGCGCACCAACCGGACCGGCGGGCGGGGCGCGCCCAGGCCCAACTCCACCTCCGGGCAGACGGGGATGAACTCCACCCACTTCCGGAGGGAGTCCACCACCGGGTCGGGGATGATGCTGCCGTCGTAGCGGCAGTGGTCAAACCCCAGAC
>DAOTWK010000168.1:0-10483 GCA_034435815.1 Anaerolineae bacterium
GGGCCGCCGCCCCCCGCCCCTTTCCCTATGGGTTGACCTGGTAGTTGGGCGCCTCTTTGGTGATGACAACGTCGTGGGGGTGGCTCTCTATCAGGCCGGCATTGGTGATGCGGATCAATCGTCCCTTCTGCCGCAGTTCCTCCAGCGTGGCCGCGCCCGCGTAGCCCATGCCCGCCTTCAGGCCGCCCACCAGTTGGTAGATATAGTCGTGGAGGGGGCCCTTGTAGGGGACCCGTCCCTCTACCCCCTCGGGCACCAGTTTCCCGCCGGGCATCTGCCCGGAACCGTAGCGGTCCCGCCCGTAGCCATGCATAGCCCCCAGGCTCCCCATCCCCCGGTACTCCTTGAACCGTCGGCCTTCGTAAAAAACAATCTCGCCCGGCGCCTCGTCCAGCCCCGCCAGCAAGTTCCCCAGCATCACCGCCGACGCTCCAGCGACGATGGCTTTGACGATATCTCCGCTGTATTTGATCCCTCCGTCAGCAACAATGGGGATTCCGGCAGGCACGGCGACCTGCGCACAGGCGTAGATGGCGCTCATCTGCGGCATCCCCGCCCCGGCAACGACGCGGGTCGTGCAGATAGACCCCGCCCCGACTCCCACCTTGACCACGTCGGCGCCCGCCCGGATCAGCGCTTCCGTCCCCTCGGCCGTCACCACGTTCCCGGCGATGATGGGCAGGTCGGGCCAGTGGTAGCGGATGCGGTGGATGGCCCGGATGACTCCCTCCGAATGGCCGTGGGCGGTATCTATCACCACGATGTCCACCCCGGCGTCCACCAGAAGTTGGGTCCGCTCCTCCAGGTCATCCCCCACGCCCACTGCCGCGCCGACCAGCAACCGTCCTTTTGCGTCGCGGGCCGCGTTGGGGTACTGGCGGGCCTTCAGGATGTCCTTCACCGTGATCAGCCCCTGCAGAACCCCCGCCTCGTCCACCAGCGGCAATTTCTCAATACGATGCCGTTGAAGAATGGCTTTTGCCTCCTCCAACGTGATCCCCACCGGGGCAGTGATGAGTGGCGCGCGGGTCATAAAGTCGCTCACCGGGCAGTCCAGGTCCTCTGCTTCCAGGAAGCGGATGTCCCGGTTGGTGAGGATGCCGACCAGCCGATGCCGTTCATCGGTGATGGGGACTCCGCTGATATGGTACGTCGCCATAATCTCCTCGGCCTGCCGGACAGTGGCGGTGGGGGGGAGGGTGATGGGGTCCAGAATCATCCCGGACTGGGACCGTTTCACCCGGGCAACTTCTTGAGCCTGTGCTGGCGGGGACATATTCCGATGGATGACCCCCAGCCCTCCCTCGCGAGCCAGAGCGATCGCCATCGGCGCCTCCGTCACCGTATCCATTGCCGCCGAGAGGATGGGGATGTTCAGCCGTATGGTCGGTGTCAACTGGACGCTGATGTCGGTCTGAGAAGGGAGCACTTCGCTGTAACCGGGGACGACCAGTACGTCGTCAAAGGTCAGGGCTTCAAATTGATTGAATAGGTCGGTATTCTGATTCATACTCCACCCCCCGTTAGAATGGCTCACAACAGACTGATGCTTTGGGAAATTATACACCAGCGGTGAGTTTGCGAAAATCCTCTGCGTATGCTATAATATTTCCCACACAACGGGTATTGGATGGATGAAGGAAAGTGGGCACCAACCCACTTTCTTTCACATATAGGGCCTTGCGTTTTGGAGGAACGGTCGGGTATGAAAAGTGAACTGCTGCTGGCCTTTAATCAGATTTGCGCTGAGCGGAATCTCTCGCGAGAGGTGGTAATGGAGGCCATCCGTGCGGCGATTGTCTCCGCTTATAAGCGGGATGTGGGCGCGCCTCCTTACCAGAATATCACCGCGCAGATTGACCTGGAGACCGGGAGGGCGCGCATCCTTGCCGAACGGCGCGTCGTGGCCGAAGTTACTGACCCGCAGGTAGAGATTTCGCTGGAAGAGGCGCGGAGGATCAATCCGAACGTCCAGTTGGGTGAGACCATAATGGTGGATAGCACCCCCAACGACTTCGGTCGCATCGCCGCCCAGGCCGCGCGCCAGCGGATTATGCAGTGCATCCGGGAGGCCGAGCGCGAGGTCCGCTATACCCGTCTGGCGGAACAGGAGGGGGAACTGGTCCAGGGCGTCGTCCAGAGCATTACCCCCCAGGGGGTTGTCCTGCATCTGGAGCGTACGGAGGCCATCCTGCCGCGCAAGGAGATGGTGCCAGGGGAGCACTATGCGCTCCACGACCGAATTCGGGTCTACGTGCTGGAAGTCAACAAAACCCCGCGCGGGCCACAGATTATTGTCTCCCGCAGCCACAAGAAAATGCTCCAGCGGCTGCTGGAATTGGAGGTGCCGGAGATTCAGAGCGGCGCCATAGAGATCAAGGCCATTGTCCGGGAGGCGGGCTCCCGCTCCAAAGTCGCTGTTGTCTCCCGGCAGCCAGGGCTGGACCCGGTGGGGTCCTGCATCGGTGTACGGGGGACGCGCATCCAGTCCATCCTGCGGGAATTGGGCAATGAGAAGCTGGACATCATTGAGTGGAGCCCCGACCCCGTAACCTTCATCGCCAAGGCGCTGGGCCCGGCCCGGGTCCTCAGTGTGGTGCTGGATGAGGATTCTACGGAGCCTATCGCCTATGTCGTTGTCCCCGATGACCAGTTGTCGCTGGCCATTGGCAAAAACGGACAGAACGCCCGTCTGGCGGCCAAACTGACGGGCTGGCGCGTGGACATCCAGAGCGCCACCGAAGCGGTCCAATGGGTCCTCCGGCAGCTCAAGGCTGACCCGAACCTGGTCTCTGCTCTGGGCCCGATGGCGGAGTTGATACCGCAGGTGGAGGCGGCATTGGCGCGCCGCAATCAGGAAAAGACGCCCTATACTGCTGAAGAACTGCTGGCCATTCGCCAGATCGTAGAGAAGGTCCGAAACCATCTTCTGGAGATGAAGCGGGCGCGCAAGGGCCGCCGAAAGATCCAGAAGGCGCGCCCCTCGGCAATGGAGGAGGAGCGCCGGGCGCGAGAGGCGGCGATCCGGGAGGCCCGCGCTCGTATCCCTGTTCATACGTACCAGATTCCCATCTCGGAACTGGGCCTGAGCGAGCGCACCCAGAAGCATCTGGAGCGACATCAATTGACCACCGTCGGCCTATTGATGGAACGGCTGGCGGAGGGGGAGGAGGGGTTGCTCCGACTGGAGGGCATCGGTGCCCGCGTGCTGACAGAGATTCGCGAGGCGCTGGGACCGTTCCTTGCCCCGGTATCGGCACCTGCGGAGGAGGCTTCGGCAGCAGAAGCCGCCCCCGAGCCGGCGGTGCCGGTCGCGGAAGCGGTCCCAGTGGAGGAGGCGCCGCCAGCGGTTGTGGAGGCAATCTCACCGGTGCCCGCTCCCCTCGCAGAAGCGGCCTCGGTGGAGCCTTCGGTGCTCCCGAAGGAAGCCATTCCGGGTGAGCCCGAGTTCCTGCCCGAAGAGGAGATCCCAGCAGGGCCCCAGTTGATGCCGGAAGAGAAAGTCCCGGCAGGCCCTGTGTCCCTGCCCGAGGAGCCGGTTCCGACTGAACCGTGGCCCGTTCAGGAAGAGGCGCCGGCGGTCGCGGAACCCGAAGCAGTGGCGGCGGAAGTGCCTATCGGAGTGTCGGCCGCTCCTTCTCCGGAGCCAACGGCGGTTTCTGTGGAACTTCCTGCCGGAATTGAGGTGGAAGAGGTAGTAGAAGAGGCTGAGGAGTGGGAAGAGGAAGAGGTGGTGGAACGGAAACTGGGCCGGAAGCCGCCCAAGCGGCATAAGAAGCCCCGTCGGGAGTTCATTTATGACGAAGAACTGGGCCGCGCCGTTGCCATCCGCAAGCACCGGCGGCGCGGGGAAGACTGGGAGGAATTTTAGTCCTTAAAACCTCACGGGTGGGAAGTATGGGTAAGACCGGAGGTCGACGCAAACATATCCCCCAGCGTACCTGTGTGGCATGCCGCACAGTGCGCCCGAAGCGGGCCCTTATCCGTATTGTCCGCACTCCAGAAGGAGAGGTGCGGGTGGACGAAAAGGGCAAGCAGAGCGGGCGGGGCGCCTATCTCTGCGCGCAACGGGTCTGCTGGGAGGAAGCGCTGAAGCGACGTCGACTGGATCCAGCCCTGCGCACTACCCTGGACGAGGCCGCGGTGGAAGCCCTCAGGACCTATGCCCAGTCCCTGCCGGAACATCTGGAGGAGACGGACACGTCGGAGGGGCAACGGTAGTCGTTGCCCCTCCGATTGACCCGGGCCCGGAAGGAGGGATTATGCCAGATAAAAACAACCGAGTCATTGAAATACCGGCCCGTTTGACGGTCCGTGAACTGGCCCAGTTGATGAACGTCAGCCCCATTGACGTCATCAAGCGGTTGATGTACGATGGCATTATCGCCACCATCAACCAAACCATTGATTACGAGACGGCGGCCATTGTGGCTTCGGAAATGGGGTTTGAACCGTGTGAAAAAGCGATCGCCGTCGCCGAAGAAGAGGTGGTCTTTACCGGGCCGGTTTCTCTCCGGGAACGGTTATATGCCCAGGAGGATCCGGCGAATCTGCGTCCCCGCCCGCCGGTGGTCACGGTCCTGGGGCATGTGGACCATGGCAAGACCTCATTGCTGGATGCCATCCGCCAGACCGATGTCGCCGCTGGAGAAGTCGGGGGCATCACCCAGCACATCGGTGCTTATCAGGTAGAGCACAACGGGCGCCTCATCACCTTCCTGGATACGCCGGGCCACGAGGCCTTTACCGCTATGCGGGCGCGCGGCGCCCAGACCACCGACATCGCCATCCTGGTCGTCGCCGCCGACGACGGCGTGATGCCTCAGACCATAGAGGCCATCAACCATGCCCGCGCGGCCCGCGTGCCCATCATCGTCGCCCTGAACAAAATAGATAAGCCCACTGCTCAGCCGGAGCGGGTCAAGCGACAATTGAGTGACTTGGGCCTGATCCCGGACGAGTGGGGGGGGGATACGTTTGTCATTCCCGTATCGGCCAAGAAGCGCATCGGCCTGGAAGACCTGCTGGCTACCATTCTCCTGGTCGCCGACGAGCAGAACATCCGGGCCAACCCCGACCGTCCCGCTGTTGGCACCGTCTTGGAGGCCCAACTGGACCGCAGCATGGGCCCCACCGCGACCGTCCTGGTCCAGAATGGCACCCTTCGGGTAGGCGACGCAGTGGTGGCCGGGACGGTGTACGGGCGGGTGCGTCGGATGCTGGATGGCCACGGCAAGCCCATCCGCGAGGCTCCTCCTTCCACCCCTGCTCTAATCCTGGGCCTCTCCGACGTTCCCTTGGCCGGGGACACCTTTGAGGTGGTGGAGAGCGAAAAGGTCGCTCGCGCCATTGCCGCCCAGCGGATTCAGGAGCGCGAGGCTCAGGCGGCCCGTCCTACCCGTCTCACTCTGGATGACCTCTCCCGCAGCATCCGGCAGGGACAGGCCAGAGAACTCAACCTCATCATCAAGGCCGATGTCCAGGGCTCCATTGAGCCCATCGTTTCCTCCCTCTCCAAACTGGGCAGCGAGGACCTGAAGGTCAACATCATCCACGCGGCGGCCGGGAACGTCACCGAGTCCGACATCAACCTGGCGATTGCCTCGCGGGCCATCGTCATTGGCTTCCAGGTGACGGTAGACCCGGCGGCCCGGCGGCTTGCCGAAAACGAGGGAGTGGACATCCGCATTTACGACATCATCTACGAGTTAATAGACGAAGTGGAACTGGCCCTCAAGGGTCTTCTGGAACCGACCTACGTGGAGAAGACCATTGGCAAGGCCGAAGTGCGAGCGACGTTTGAGATTCCCAAAGTCGGTCGGGTGGCCGGTTGCTACGTTCTGGAGGGGGAGGTGCGCCGCAACGCCCGCGCCCGTCTCTTCCGGCAGGGAGAGCAGAAATTTGACGGGCCCCTGGCTTCTCTGAAGCGCTTCGCCAAAGACGTGCGCGAGGTCAAGGCGGGCTACGAGTGTGGCATCGGCCTGGAGGGATTCCACGACATTCAGGTGGGGGACGTTCTGGAATTCTATGTGAAGGAGCGGATGGCGCAGGGTTAATCCTGTGCCACGAAACTATGGGCAAAAGATACCAGAAACGAGCTGCCGATTTGATTCAAACCCATCTGACTGACCTGCTCCAGACGCAGGTCAACGACCCGCGCCTGCAGATGTTGACCATCACCGGCGTAGAGGTTACCCCGGATGCGACCCGGGCTCATGTCTATTTCACGGCTCTGGGGGACCTGGAGCGGCAGGCCGAAGTACAGGCGGCGATTCAGAGCGCTGCCGGATTCCTCCGTCGGGAACTGGGCCGACGGCTGCGCCTCCGCAACACCCCTGAACTGGTTTTCCACTGGGATTCTTCCATAGAACGGGGTGAGCGCATCGCCGGTCTGATTGACCGTTTGCGGGGGGAAGAACTGTCAGGAGAATGATGATCGCTTCCTCTCCCCTCTCGCATCCGGTGCTGGAGCAAGTCGGTCAGTATATCCAGCGGGCGCGGCGGGTTGCCATCGTCACCCACGAACGACCGGACGCCGACGCGCTGGGCTCCAGCCTGGGACTGGCCCATGCTCTGCACCGGCTGGGCAAAGAGGCCAAGGTCTTTCTGTTTGACCGCATCCCCTTCGGCCTGGATTTCCTGCCCGGATTGGACCTGATCGTGGCCGACCACCCGGGTCCGGAGACGGACCTGGTGATCGCCGTGGATGCCGGAGAACCGGCCCAGATCGGCTCCCGATTGTACGATGCTATCCTCCGCCTCGGCGTCCCGCTGATCGTGGTGGACCACCACGAGAGCAATACCGGCTACGGGAGTGTCAGTGCCGTCTTCCCCCAGATGGCCTCCACCGCCGAAGTGGTGTTGATGCTCATTCGGACGTTAGGCATTCCCATAGACCGGACCATTGCGACCTGTCTGCTGGCGGGTGTGGTGTTTGATACCCGTGCTTTCGCTACACCGGATACCGGCCCGGAGACGCTCCGGTCGGCTGCGCTGCTGATGGAAAACGGCGGGTCTCTCTACGAAGTGATGACGGCCTATCGGGGCCAGCATCCGTTGAAGGCGCTTCGGCTGTGGGGTGAGGCGTTGACCCGCACGGAGGTCCGGGATGGAGTGGCATGGGCCTCCATATCCCGGGAGATGTATCGGGCCACCGGGACGACGATGGAAGATACAGAGGGGCTGGCCAATTTCATCCTGGACGCCGCCGATGTCCGTATCTCTCTGGTCTTCCGGGAGCGGCCTGAGGGGGGGATGATTCGGGTGAGCGCTCGCTCCAAGCCGGGTATCAACCTGGTGTCGCTGGCTCGCTCGTTCCCCACCGGGGGCGGGCATAAGATGGCCGTCGGATTTGAAGTAGACCCGCCTCTGGAAGAGGCCGTCCGGAAAACTATCGCGCGTCTGGAGGAACTGCGGCGCTCCGGACAACTGGATGACCGTTAACCCCGAGAATTTTGCACCCTTTGCGCCCTTCGCCTCCTGTCTTTCGCGTTTATGGACGGTATCCTGAACCTCAACAAACCGCGCGGCCTAACCTCTCACGACGTGGTGGCGCGCGTGCGCGCTGTTGCTCGACAGCGGGAAGTCGGCCACGCGGGCACCCTGGACCCGATGGCGACCGGCGTTCTCCTCCTGTGTCTGGGTCGGGCTACCCGTCTGGCCGAGTACCTGATGGATTCTCCCAAACTCTATCGCGCCCGTGTCCGTCTGGGCATCACCACCGACACCGACGACGCCGAGGGAACGGTCATTGTGGAGAGACCGGTAGAGGTGGACCGGATGGCGGTGGAGACTGCGCTGGAGCGGTTTCGGGGCCCCATCCTGCAGGTCCCGCCGATGTACTCGGCCCTGAAACGGGATGGCCGGCCCCTCTATCGCCTGGCCCGCCAGGGCCAGACGGTGGAGCGGAAACCCCGACCGGTGGAAATCTACCGCCTGGACCTGACCGCTTGGGAGCCGCCGGAACTGACGCTGGAGGTCCTCTGCTCTCCCGGCACCTACATCCGGGCCCTGGCCCGTGACCTGGGGGAAGCGCTGGGGTGCGGCGCCCATCTAGCGGGTCTGGTCCGGCTGGCCAGCGGCGACTTCCGGCTGGAGGATGCGGCCGAACTGGATGCCCTCACGCCGGAACGGTTGCCGGACCTCTTGCTTCCTCCCGATGTTGCCCTGCGCCGGTATCCGGCGCTGTACCTGGATGAGGCTCAGGCGCGCGCCGTCCGCCATGGGCGGGACATCCGGCTTGTGACCAGCCACGAGGCCCAGCGAAGTGGTGCCCAATTTGCCCGCGCCTACGGCCCCGATGGTTGTCTGCTGGCGGTTCTGGAGTACCATCCCGACCGGGACATATGGCATCCGCACAAGGTTTTGCTTTGAGGTCGGATGCGGATTTTGCTCACACCAAGACACAAAGGCACTGTCGAGTCCTGCAGAAAGAGCAGTATGACTTTTCGGGACTTTCACCTGGTACGACTTTATGAGACTTAACAAGCACCGAGATTCTTTTTGCCTTTGTGATAGATGATGCAGATGCAACCTGCAAGTCAAATTCGTCCCATCATTGCAGTTATCGGAGGGGCGGCCCCGACGCCAGAGGAAGAAGCCGCGGCCGAGGCGGTGGGCCGCGCGCTGGCTGAAGGGGGTGCCATCCTCATCTGCGGCGGGCGTGGCGGCGTTATGGAGGCCGCATGCCGGGGGGCCAAATCCGCCGGTGGCCTGACCATTGGCATCCTCCCTGGCCCTGATCGGCGCGAGGCCAATCCCTACGTGGACATTCCCATCGTTACTGGCCTGGGGGAGGCACGCAACGTCATCATCGCCCGTACCGCTCATGCAGTGATTGCCGTCGGGGGAAGTTTCGGAACGCTGAGCGAGATAGCGTTTGCCCTGCTGTTTGGCGTACCGGTGGTAGCACTGGGGAGTTGGGAAGTACGGCGCGAAGGGCATCCACCGGCTCCAATCATCTACGTTGATACCCCCCAGGAGGCTGTCGCCCGCGCCTTGTCTCTGGCCCGAACGTAACTGCGTGCGATCGTAACGTGCCAGGCACTTTTGGAAGTATCTGGCACGTCCTGCGACTGGCGATGGAACTCACCCACGACCTGGAATCCCTGAATCTCTCCGCACCTTCTCACGTCACCATTGGGGCGTTTGACGGGGTGCACCGGGGCCACCAGCACCTCATCGGCGCTATGGCCCGGGCCGCCCATGAGGCCGGACGGGTCGCCGTCGCGCTGACCTTTGACCCTCATCCCGGCGCTCTCCTGGGCCGCAGTCCGATGGCCGCGCTGACGACGCCGGAGGAACGGGCCGCGCTGATTGCCGACCTGGGGGTGGATGTGCTGGTCATCCTTCGCTTCACCCCGACGATGGCCGGCACTCCGGCGACTCGCTTCATTCACCTGCTCCGTCGTCACCTGCAAATGGTGGAATTATGGGTGGGGCCGGACTTCGCCCTCGGCCACCGCCGGGAGGGGAATGTACCTTTCCTTCGGCAATTGGGGGAACAGGAGGGGTTTGTCGTTCGGATTGTGGAGCCGCTCCAGTGGCGGGGGGACGTGGTCAGCAGCACTCGCATCCGGGCCGCACTCACCGCAGGGGATATTGAGGAAGCCAACGGCTGTCTGGGCCGCCCGTACCGCCTGACCGGGCAGGTGGTGCGGGGGCGGGGACTGGGCCGACGGCTCGGCATCCCCACGGCCAATCTGGCTCCCCCGCCGGAGCGCCTGATCCCCGCCAACGGCGTCTATGCCGGATACGCGCACACGCAGTATGCCGGCTCCTGGCCGGCCGTGGTCAACATCGGGGTTCGCCCCACGATTGCTCCGGACCACCTCACCGTAGAGGCCCACCTGCTGGACTTTGACGGCGACCTCTACGACCAGACGCTGGCGTTGGATTTCGTCGCCCGCCTGCGGGACGAGCAACCCTTCCCCAGCCTCAACGCGCTGGTGGAACAGATTCAGCGGGATATTGCTCGGGCGCGCGAAATTTTACGCCTTTCTGGCACTGGAAGATTTTGAGGCGATTTTTTATTCATCTTTATCCCCCTGCCCACGGGAAGCAGAGGGGAAAAAGGGGGCTTTGAGGGACGGCGCGAAGCCGCCGCCCCTCAAGGCTCCCTCTTCATCTTATCCTGCCCGCCGCAGCCAGTACCAGGCAGACCGGGGACCGGAAGGGTCTTTTCCTCCCTCCTGTCGCTCCACTGTGAAGGCCGGAGAGAAGAGACGGTGGATCTCTTCCGGGGCGATGCCCCGTCTGGGTGGACCATCCGGACGGGGAAGAAACGCGTAGAGCATATAAAGGCCGGCGGGGCGCACCAATCGGGCGACCTCTGCCGCGTACCGTCCCTGCCTCTCCGGCGGGATACTGTGCAGGCAACCGATGTCCAGCGCCAGGTCAAAGGGGCCGGTCAGGAAACCCAGGTCGGTCACATCGGCGCGGTAGAAGCGGACGGGCAGGCGGGCGCGGCGGGCCCGCCGCCGCG
>DAOTWK010000169.1:0-10431 GCA_034435815.1 Anaerolineae bacterium
TTTTGACTCCCTCATTCCTCTTTGCCCCCTTCTTCATCCCTCTTCTCCATCCGTTTCGGGAAGAGAAGGGGGCAAAGAGGAATGAGGGAGTCAAAATCAACTCCGGCGATTTACCCTCCCCCTACAGGGGGGAACATGCCAACCTCATCGCCGTCGGCCAGGGAGTGGGATTCGTCTCGGGCAATGCCGTTGATAAACACCACCCGCACATGGTCGGGGGGCAGGCCCAGGTGGTTGACCAGTTGCCCTACCGTTGCCCCGTCCGGAAGTTCCACTTCTAATCCCTCACCAATCCCCAGTTCGGGGTAATATCGCCGCAAAGTAGCGAATAGTTTCACTTTGACCCGAATCATCTGGCTTCCACCACATAGAATGCGATCAGTTGCTGAGATTTCTCCCAATCCGCATCGCTTTCGAAAAACTCGCGGGGGTAAATGGATGCTGTTCCATCCGCAGTGATCAGCACAATCAGGTCTTTCGTCTTTCGCACTCGGGCGAAATCTTCCCACTTGTACGTTCTCTCAGCGTAAACAATTCCTGACCCCGTAACCCTGCCGGAAACCGGCGCCCGTGTCGCTTCATGCCTCCACAGTTGAGAGGCCGCGCGCCAGGACATGATATATGGCCGCAATGAGAAATAGGCCAGGATGGAGCCAGAGAAAAGAAACCTGATTGCTCCAACGGTGGTGATTTCTTGCTTGTTGCTTGAGGAGGCCGACTCCGGTGATTCCGAACCCTTTATCCGCCGCTACGGGGCAGGGTGGCTCTCAAGCGGGTGGGAGGACAGGCCTGAGCGCTCTCAGCCGCCGCATCACTTTGGCCGGAGTCAGCCGCCGGAGGCGCCGCCACTGCCGCCGTACCCCTCGCTGGAACGCCTTCCAGGGCTTGCGCCGCTGGCTCTCCGCCATCGCCCATCTCAGAAACTCGTAGTCCTGCCCCCGAATCTTCGGCTCCGTGGGATTCCGCCGATAGGAGTCGTAATCAGTGATGCGGCTCAGGTCATGTTCCACCACAAAGTCGTAGAGGTCGGTTCCAGGGTGCGGCGTGAAGAAGGCCGGACTGTAGTAGTCCGGGTCTATCTCCTTCATCATCCGCACCGTCTCCATAACCTCTTCCTTCGTCTCAGTGGGCAAGCCCATCATATAGTTGGCCCAGATGGCGATGCCGTACTTCTTGCAAATACGGGCCGCCTCCAGATTCTGAGCTACTGTGGTGCCCTTGCGGATGAACTTAAGCACCCGGTCGCTACCGCTCTCAAACCCGATGAAGTACCCCCGCAGACCAGCCCGCACCATCCGCTCCACCATGTCCTCGTGCTTCACCACGATGTCGGCCCGAGTCTGACAGAAGAAGGGAAGATTGAAGCCCTCGGCGATGTACCGGTCGGTGAACTCCATCACCCATTCCCGGTCTTCGGTCAGACAGTCGTCGTGGAACATAAAGGAGGCCAGGTGGTAGCGGTCCACGAGATAGCGTAATTCAGCCAGGACGTTATCCACACTCCGACGACGGACCCGTTTGCCGAAAAGGTAGTCCTCACCGGGCTTGCAGAAGGTGCAATTGTAGATGCAGCCCCGTCCAGCGATGATGGTGGCAAACGGAGGGGGCAGTTCCTCCACGAAGGGAACCTCTGGGGAATCCAGGTCGTAACCCCACTTCCTCCACTCGTCCAGGAAGAGGTCCCGGTCGCTGAAGGGGATGGCATCCAGGTCCGGTGGCTCGCCGCGCAGCACCCGATGGGGTGGGCGACGACCCTCCGCAATCGCCCGCAGCAATTGGGGAAAGGTAATTTCGCCCTCGCCGGTTATCAGGTAGTCCACATAGGGGATGCGCAGGCTATCCTGCAGGGCAATGGTGACATGCGGCCCACCGATAACGGTGACAACATCCGGCAGGACCTCTCTGGCGATGGCGATGGCCTGACGGGCGGGGTTGTAATCCACACTCATCATCGTGACCCCGACCACATCGGGAGCCCGCTCCGCCAGGACTTCCCGGAAATGGTCCCAGCCAGAGAGCGCGCGCAGGTCAATCAGGTCCACCTCAAATCCCTGCGCTTTGGCAGCTGCGCTGATAGAGGCCAGGCCGTGAGATATCCAGCCAGCATCCATCCCCTGCTTGAGGGAATTCCAGCCACGGCCGGCGATCCCAGGGTAGATGAAAGTGGTTTTCAGGCTCATATTTGGCAACTAATGTAACGGTGAAATGCTCCGGCTTCGCTTTTTCCCCACTATTGGGTAGATAGGAATTTCGGACAGACGGCCTCGCCATACGCCCGAAATTCTCCACCGACAAATGGACAAAACGAAGCAACGGAGACCATCCCCACCAGAGCACGAAGCCCCTGCGAAAAACAGCAAACTATCCCACAGGCAGGGTGACCGCCTGTGTTTTTCGGAGGTGCTGCTGGACTTTAGCCTCCCGTCAGAGCGAGGCGATAAACGCAATGTTCGTCACCGACAGCAATTTGTTGGACGCGCTCTGGCTCCACACCGGTCACCAGGGCAATCAGGCGAGTGTCCACTTTGCAGGGCAGGCCATGGCGTCGGGCAACCCGCTCGTAAGGGCAGTTCGCAACCACGATCCGGTATCCGCCCTCTTCCTCCTGGGCCGTCGCCAAGTAACCCAGCCCGTTCAGGAACTCCATAAGGGCTCCCAAACGAGCGCTCAGGTCACCTTCAGCCGATACCTGGCGAGCCATCCGTTCAGCGACCCCGTTGATGACAGCGTCCAACTCCTCGGGCGACATCCGGGCTTCCAGTTCTTCCAGCAGGGCATCGGTCAGCCGGTCATACTTTTTGGGGAAGAGTTCCTCCGCCTCACCCGCCAGCCGGTAGACATGCTGTGGGCGACCCGGACCCGCCTTGCGGAGAATTTGCGGCGGCCCGATCAGCCCATCCCGGTAGAGAACATCCAGGTGGTGCCGGATGGTCACGGCGGTCAACCCCAATTCGCGGGTCAGTTCGTTCACCGTGGCCTGACCGCGCATCTTGATAATTTCCAGGATTCGCTGTCTGGTTTCTTGCATGGTCTACCTCCTGACTTTATAATACCATATTGCTGAAATTTTGTCAAACTCTAAATCGTGTTTATTGCTCCGGCTCCCAGCCTGGACAAAAACACTGCGGCAGTTCCGCCGCAGTGTTCCCATTCCTTCCCCCAACCGGAGTCGGGCTGTCTCGGAAAAGCCCTCTTTTCCAGCCCCCTTATGGGTTACTGGGATGTTCTTGGAGCCACTCCAATGGATCATCAGCCCGAACCCTCATCCGACCCATTGCATCGGGAAAGTAAGCCAGAGGCCCCTGGGGGACAAAGCGGTCCACCTGCAGGTATCCGGCATCCATAAACTCCCAGATCGTCTGAAATGGGGCTTTCCCCGGCCGCCACTTCTCTACGATAAAGACACCGTGACCGGGCAGAATAGTGAACACCACTGCGCGGGGGTCGTCCAGATTCCGCAGGCTCTCCGCCCGTCCAAACGCTTCTATAATCCCCTCCGCCTGGGCACTCGTCCCGCAGGAGACCGGATAACACTGATAGGGGTAGGCCATAGGGATGTATTCCACGTATCGGGGATCGTAGGCCGCGATCCCCCGATGGCCGTGCAGTTTGGAGCGCGCCACCGGTACCTCCGCTGTCCTTCCATCCGGCATTTCCCAGCAGATGCGAGGCAGAGACTGGTCCATTGCCAACATCTCCACTGCCTCTGAGGAAGGCGGGTCGTTTCGCTTCCCCTCTATGGGCCGGTATAAGGCCCCCTTCCGGTCAGGCCGGACATCTGTGATGACCGTTAGATCATCTTCAGTCACCTGACGCTTATCCACCGGGCGCGCGCTCCCGGTGACGGTGGCCACCAGCGCGCCCAGATGGGGATCCCAGGTGGCAAAGCAACCTTCACTGTATTGCTCCGCAACGGCATCGGAGACAGCGGGGATATGGACCAGGTCGGCGATCCGGACCATCTCGGTGAAAAAGTCCCGGCGGCTCAATTGCCGGGCCGCCTCTACCATCGCGGGAGGCGTATCCAGAGTCCGCCAGACCGCGCGCGGAAGGGGTGGCTCCACCGGGATGTGATGGGTAATCGCCTCCGTACTCACGGCAGTGACCATCCGCAGGACCAGGTCGTCGTAAAACCGGTTGGGCTCCCCGGCTCGGCAACAGGGATAGGCCCCCACTAGGTCAAAAGAGTATGCGACCTGGGGGCTTTCATTCCCTACAAACAAAAGGATGCGCAGACATTTGGCCTGGGCCTGGACCATCCGCTCCAACGCCAGAAGAGGGCCACCCCGTCGGCCCTGCTCCACCAGCACACGCCAGGCCTCCGGAGCCAGTCCAGGAAAAGTAAAATCCATCGGATCCGGCTCGGGCCGAGAGAGGGCCCGCCGGAAGTGGTCCAGGAAGTTGCGGAATTTCTGCACCTTCGCGTGCATCAGCGTAACAACTGTAGGTGTCCGGGTGAGGCGAAAACGACGCCGAGCGGTGAGAAGAAGCGATTGCCGCCAGCCGACCGGTTCAGCAAAGGGTGCAGTGGTCAGCAGAAGGTCAGTCTGGTCATCGGGAGCGGGCTGGATCACATCTCCTCGCGCCCGAAAGCGAGCCAGCAGCCGCTCCGCCACTTCCTCCAGCAGCGCCGTCGGGGAGAGGCCCGGCACAAAGGCGACCCGAATCCCCCGACGCAACCAGGAATGAACAGCAGGACGAGCGACCAAACTCATAGGCCCTCCCGTGACGTTTGATCTGCTTCCCATCCCTCCAGATGAAACTGACGGGCAAACCAGTCCCCCAGAGAAGGAAAGAGGGCGCTCAGATAGACGAAAAGGCGGACCTGGAAGGGGAGAATGACCTCAGAAGGGCGGCGGCGGAGAGCCCCCAAGATGGCCCGCGCCACCACCTGCGGGGGGATTTTGGCCGAAATCCAGGGTACCCGAATATGGGCGATCATCGGCGTATCCACCCGTCCAGGGAAAACGGTGGTAACGGCGATACCATACGGTCGCAGTTCCTGCCGCAGGATATCTCCCAGGCCGGCGACAGCGAACTTCGCCACCACATAAGGGCCGTCCGGTGGGATGCCTTTCTTGCCGTCGGCGGAGGAGACAAGGATGATGTGGCCACTCCGCCGGGCGACCATATGCGGGAGGACGGCCTGGACAGCGTGGAGGACGCCATAGAAGTTCACCGCCATAGAGCGCTCCACATCGGCAATCGTCATCCGGAGGACGGGAGCGCGGATGTAAGCACCGGCGCAGGCGACTAAGATGTCCACCTGGCCCCAGCGAGCAAGAGTCTGGGCCACCGCGCGCTCCACTTCCTCCCGCCGGATGACATCAGCGGGGAGGGCCATCACTTCTTGCCCCATCGCCTCTATCTCTTGGGCGACCTCCTGGAGTGGCCCTTCGCGGCGGGCCACCAGCGCCAGCCGGGCCCCCTTCCGGGCTAACTGCAGCGCAGTTGCCCGTCCGATGCCGCTGGACGCGCCAGTCACCAGAGCGACATAGCCTTGAAGAGAATCTCGGGCCATTCTCTTCCCTCATTCTCTATGCCGGGCAACTCATGAGGAATTGCCCAGCACAACTATACCACCACACTCAGGCTCTGAGGAATAACCTCCAGGTCCAGTTCTCGCGCGTCCAGTGCGAGCGTCTCCCCGTCGGCGTGGACGACCTGCGTCCCATCCCGAACCGTCACCCGCACCCGACGGGAGCGGGCCATCGTCACCCGGGGATCTCCGACCTGAGTCCCCTTCATAAAGCGGGGGACAAAGGAGAGCATCTCCAGTTGGCTCATCCTCCTCCCGATGCAGAGGTCAAAGAAGCCATCGTCAGGCCGGGAAAAAGGGGTCATCAGGAAGCCACCGCCCATGCGCTGCCCATTCATCACAGAAATCATCAGCGTGGGCTGCTCCAGCGTCTGGTCGTCCAGTTCTATCCGGGTCAGGGGCGCGCGGTAGTAGAAGAGAAGAGTCCGCAAGACGGCAATCAGGTAGACCAGAAAGCCCCGCAGCCGCCGCAGGCGAGAAGCGACAACGTTGACAGCGGCGTCAAAACCGATGCCGATGCCGTTGCCGAAGTAGCGGAAGCCCCGCGCGTACCCCACATCCACCCGACGGGTCTGTCCTCGGGCCAGCGCTGCGCAACCCGCCTCCAGGTCCAGGGGGATGCCCATGCCGTAGGCGAAGTCGTTGCCGGTACCTACGCAGATCACCCCCATTGCGGCCTCGCCCTCTCCGGCCTCCCGGGCCGCCATCAGCCCGTTCAGCACCTCGTTGGACGTGCCGTCCCCGCCCACCGCGACCACGGTCCGGTAACCGCTCACCACCGCCTGGCGGGCCAGTTCCGCTGCATGCCAGGGCCCCTCTGTCCGCACCCAGTCAAAGGAGAGGCCATGCCCCCGAAGCAACTGGATGAGCCGGGGAATCACCCGCTCCCCCGCCCCCCGTCCGGCGATCGGGTTGACGATGACCAGATGCTCAGCCATGCTGCCACCTCAACTTCTGGGATCATACCATAGGACGGCCTTTCCAGGCCATCCGAACGGGCCGAAAAGCCCGTCCGACAAGCATGCGCAAGTTCTGACATAAAAAACATCTGGCGCGCCCAAAAGTTGCGGGCAAGAAATAGGGGTTTGCAGCGGCCTGCAGCCGCCACAAACCCCCTTTCCCGAAAACGTCCTACCGGTAAATATCCAGAATGTCCCGCAGCATCGTCGCCGCTGAAGGGAGCGGGGTGGGTTCGTCAATCGCCGCCATCAGGGTGCCGTAGATGTCGGTGTGATAGATCACCCCCATCTGCTTGCGGCCCAGATGGGCCAGAAAGTGGTCACCGGGAAGAGGTACAGGGGCCACGCGCATGCTCACCGACCTGTCGGGAAGCCGGTCCGCCGTCGCCAGCAGTTTATAGACCCGTCCCTCTCGCCGCGCGGCCACCACATCGGCACCGCTCAGGGCCGTGATGCCCGTCCGCTCCACTTCCTCCAGCCGGGCCGGATACTCCATCACCCCGTTGACCAGAATGACCAGTTTCGCCGCCGCGTCCCAGCCCTCCAGGTCAAAGGACGGGTCGGCCTCCAGGACGCCCTCGGCGCGGGCGCGGGTCTGCGCTTCCTCCCAGGAGAGGCCGTCGGCCAGGAGTTCCAGAACATATCCGGTGCAGAGGTTAGGGACGGCCTCTATGCAGTGGACGGTTGCGCCGCGCAGGTCGCGCTGACCGATATAGAGGGCAGGAAGCCCCCCAGCGACGGTGCCGTCAAACCGGAGTTGCACACCCCGACGAGCCGCCAGGTCGTGGAGTTCCCGGTAGGCCAGCACCAGCGGCCCCTTGTTGGGGGTGACCACGTGCATCCCTCGCTCCAGGGCCAGCCGGACATGGGAAAGGCCCGGTTCGGCCCCTTGGCGCAGGTTGACCGGTGATGCCTCGCAGAGGAGGTCTGCATCGGCCTGGGCGATGAGGTCGGCAGCCGGCCAGCCGGGCCGGCCCACGCTGGGCAGGTCGGCGACAGAGCCGCCGGCCTCCTTCAGGGCGGCAACGCGGGCCGGGTCCAGCCCGGCAGGGTTGTACGCGGCACCCCGGCTATCCGCCGCGCCGACCAGGAGCAGCCGTAGACCGTAGCGGGCCTCCGCCTCCGGCCCCTTCTGGGCCAGCAGGTTGCAGAAGCGCCGCCCCAGATTCCCCAGGCCGACCAGAAGCAGACGGACGGTCTCCATCTTTTTCACCCCCACACTTGGCTGGCCGCCTCGTTTCACACCTGCAGAGCAGCCTCCCGGCCCAGACGGAAGGCGATGCGGTTGGCCTCAGCGTAGCGCGGGGGGACACGCCGGATAACAGCCTCCTCCCACACTTCCGGCGGAGTCTCCAGCAGGGCGGAAAGCGCACCCAGGATGACGCTGTTGACGGCACGGGTCGTTCCGGCCCGCTCGGCCAGGCTCAGCCCGTCCACCAGAACCACCTGTGCGGCCCGACGGCGCAGCGCCTCCACGATGGCCGCCTCGTCCGGATAGACTGCGTTGCCCACCGTCACTGACATCGGGGCCAGCTTCTGGCAGCTGACGATGACGCTCCCGCCTGGCCGTAGCCACTCTATCCAGCGCGCCGCCTCCAGCAGTTCAAAGGCCACCAGGACATCCACCGTCCCCTGCTCAGCAATGGGGGCTCCGACCCGCTCCCCCCAGCGGACGTGGCTCTCTACCACCCCACCCCGCTGGGCGAAGCCATGAACTTCCGACTTTTTGGCCTCCAGGCCCAGGTCCAGCCCGACTTGGGCAGCGATGTCCGAAGCGGTCAGCACACCCTGACCGCCGACGCCGACAAACAGGAAATTGATCGGTCTCACCGACATATCAGCCTCCTACCGATAATGCGCGGCCAGATACTCTATCAGCACGGCCCGCTCCGCTTCCGACAGTTTCGCGCCCCGCCTGATCATCCGGTCCACTGTTTGCTCCCACTCCTCGGGCGTTTTGCGGGTGCCCTCCACCCGCTCCAACCCGTGGCATCTTGTGCACCGTTCGCGCAATAGGGTAGCGCCATCCGCTGGCAGAACCGGTGAGGCAGAGAGCGTCGGCTCAGGAGACGGAGCAGCGGCGGGGGGAGTCGGCGTCTCTGTCCGGCCCCCACATGCCGAAACCACGCTGACCACCCCCAGGGCCAGCACAAAGAAGAACCAGAAGCACCGTTTCTGAACCACAGGACCCCCTTTTATTAAATCTCGCATATTAAAAGAAACGGGGTAGCCCACCGTTCCCCCTGAAGGGGAGTTAAAAGGGGAAAACGGGGTTTTTGCGGCGGCGAAGCCTTCGCAAAAGACCTATCTCTTCCCCTTTCAATACGAAACTCAATAGTAATACCGTCGGCTCGCAGACGCCGGGACATCCGTCAGAACTGCACCGACGACCCGCACGCGGGCCCGCTCCAGTAGTTCCCGCGCCTGGCGGGCCTGCTCGCGGCGAGTGCGGCCAGCGGCTATCACCAGGAGAACCCCGTCAGCCTTCATCCCCAGGACGGCCGCGTCGGTAACCGCAAGAACGGGTGGCGCATCAAAGACCAGAAAGTCGGCCCGGGAACGGAGGAGAGCGATAATCTCCTCCATCCGGCGGGAGCCCAGGAGGTCAGCAGGGTTAGGAGGAAGCGGCCCACTGGGGAGTAGCCACAGATTCTCCACACCGACCTCCACCAGCGGCAGCTCAGCCCGGGCCTGGGGGTCCACGAACATCGTCGTCAGGCCGCGCTCGTTGGAAACGCCGAAAATCTCATGCAGGATAGGCCGGCGCAGGTCGGCATCCACCAGAATGGTCCGGTGCTCCCCCTGGGCCATCACCACAGCCAGGTTTGCTGCCGCGATAGACTTCTCTCCACCGGTGGCCGGGGACGTGATAACCAGCGTCTCAACGGGCTGATCCAGCCCGGCAAAGGTCAGGTTGGTCCGCAACGTGCGGTAAGCCTCCGCAGCCGGTGAACGGGGGTCGGTCAGGGTAATCAGTTGGGGTTTGCTCATGGCATCGTCTCCCATCAGTTATTCGGCCGGAGGGACGGTCCCCAGTACGGCCAGGCCCAGCCATTGCTCCACGTCGTCGGGGGTGCGGATGATGCCCGCCTCGGCCCATTCCAGGAAGAAAATAACGACAAAGGCAATGATCAGGCCGAGGATGGCCCCAGCGATGCCCATAATGGGCAGGCGCGGGGGCCAGGTCTGGGAGTACGTCGGTGCATCCCGCAATTCGGCAAAAACCCTGTCTTCCTTGCGCTGTCTTTGGTTCTCCTGATCTCGCCACTCTACCAGAAGGGTCGCCCAGGTCCTGGCGATGCGGTTGGCCTGCTCGCCATCCGTATCCTCAATCTCAATCCGGATAATCATCCGGTCATCCTCGGCGGCGAAACGGGCATTGGCCCGCAACTGCTCCGGTTTCATATCCAGGCTCAGCCGGGTGAGCACCTCCTGGGCCCACTTGTTGGAGTCAGCAACACTCATATAGGACCGGAGGAGCGTCTTGGCGGACTGGGTGAGGCCGAAATCGGGCCGGGCAGGCTGAATGATAACTTCGGCAGTGGACTGATAGACCGGAGTCTGAAGACGGCTGAAGGCGATGGCGCTGGCGGCTGTCACCAGCACCGCCACCAGGATAATCCACCACCGCTTGTGCAGGATACGGAGATACTGCGAAAGTTCCATCGGTATCACCTCCTTCCAGGTGGGTCTATTTTACCACGAGAAGGGATGAGCGCAACAATCGGTTGCCGCATTCGGTATTCTGCGGTATACTTTTTCTATGATGGACTTCCTGGATAAGACGTGGGCCATCGTCGTCAAAGACGTGGCGGCGGAATGGCATGCCCGAGAGATTGTCAGCGCCATGCTGGTCTTTGCAGTGCTGTCGCTCCTGGTTTTCAGTTTCGCCCTGGACCTACGCGGGGCGGCGGCGCGGGCCGCCGCGCCGGG
>DAOTWK010000170.1:0-1669 GCA_034435815.1 Anaerolineae bacterium
AAGCGGATTGCGTTAGTGTATAGACGAAATCCCTTGCCTTGTCAAATCGAATTCACAGCACACGTTTGCAATATCTTGCAGTGGCGCAAGAGCGATCTTGCGCTCCAATCGGATCGGAGCCATTCCCATGACTGCGTATCTCCTCGTTTTTGCCGGCGCGCTGGTGCTGAGCATCGCGCTGACTCCCCTCGCCCGCTATCTGGCCCCTCACCTGGGCGTAATAGACCAGCCCTCAGCCCGTAAGGTGCATCGTTCCCCCGTCCCGCGCTTGGGCGGCACCGCCATCTATCTGGCTGTGCTGGCGGCGGCCATCGCACTGGGAGAACAGTACAACTTTGCTCAGTTCGGCTCCATCATCGTCGGCGCCACTGCCGTCTCTTTTATGGGGCTGGTGGATGACCGATGGGGACTGCGCCCCATTGTCAAACTGGTCGGGCAGGTGCTGGCGGCCTTCCTCCTCTGGGCCACGGGCGTCCGCGTGGGCACGTTCGGCCAGCCGGCGGTGGATTTCCTGCTGACCATTTTCTGGGTGGTCTATATCACCAACGCCATCAACCTGCTGGACAACATGGACGGGCTTGCGGGTGGAGTTGCGGCTATCGCCGCCGCCTACTTTGCGCTGATGTGCTCCTTCAGTGAGCAATACCTGGTGGGAGCGCTGGCGATGGCGGTTCTGGCGGCTTGCCTGGGCTTTCTCTTCTATAACCTGAACCCCGCCAGCATCTTTATGGGTGATTCCGGGGCCCTCTTCCTGGGTTTCATGCTGGCGGCCATCGGGATCAAACTCCGTTTCCCGGATAATGTCACCTTCGTGACCTGGATGGTGCCGGTGCTGGTGCTGGGACTGCCCATCTTTGATACCGCGCTGGTGACCCTATCCCGCCTGCGCCGGGGGCTGAACCCGCTGACGACACCGGGCAAAGACCACGTCTCCCACCGATTGGTGGCGGCGGGGCTCTCCCAGCGAGAGGCCGTGCTGACTCTCTATGTGGTTTCGTTCGTGCTGGGGCTGCTGGCAGTTTTTGTTACCCGCGCGTCGGTGGTGGAGGGGTACATCGTAGGCGGCCTGGCCGCGCTGGTGGGGGCTTTTGGTCTGTGGCGGCTGGAGCGGCCGCCGTTCTGGGGCACCCAGTAACGTGCCAGGCAATTCCGAAAGTGCCTGGGACGTTTACCGAGTTTGCCGCTGGGCTTCTATTACGTTGGGGACTTTGGAGATGCGGGCCAGCACCCGGCCCAACTGGCCGATGTCGGTGACTTCCAGTGTGAGGTAGATGGTTGTCAGATTTTGTTGCCGGCTGACGCTGAGTCCGGCGATGTTAACTCCCTCTTTGCTCAGCACCCCGCTGATGTCGTGAAGCAGCCCCGTCCGGTCGTACGCCAGCACGGAGACCAGCACCGGGAAGGTCTGCTTCTGAGTGCCCCAGGTCACCTCAATCAGCCGTTCGGGGTGGCGCAGGTTGAGGATGTTGGGACAATCTCGCCGGTGGATGGTAATCCCGTGCCCCCGGGTGACGTACCCGATAATGGGCTCGTCGGGGAGAGGGTGGCAGCAGCGGGCCAGCCGGGTCAGCAGGCCGCCGGTCCCCAGGACGTGGACTTCGTGGGAGACCTGGGCCGGAATCGGGGTCGGGGGCGGGAGTTCTGGCTCTGGTTGGGCCTGCTGCTGGGC
>DAOTWK010000171.1:0-2336 GCA_034435815.1 Anaerolineae bacterium
CGGCCGCCGCCGCCCTCCCCTCCTCTCAGGCGCATCGGGAGGAGCCATGAGAGCCCTTTTTGACGCCTTCCCAATTCTGCAGGACCGGGTCCCTTTCGTCCCTCTGGCCGATTTACCCACGCCGCTGACGCCGATGGGGTGTCTCTCCGCCGAAGCGGGGGCCGAAATCTGGGTCAAGCGGGATGGCCTGACCCACCCCATCTACGGCGGCAACAAGGTTCGCAAGTTTGAGTTCATCTTTGGGGACGTCCTGCGCCGGGGGGCCAGGGTGGTTCTCACCGGCGGGGGGCTGGGCTCCCATCACACCCTGGCGACAGCCGTCGTCGCGCGCCAGTTCGGCCTCTGGACCGTCTGCAGTTACTACTGCCAGCCCCTCACCGACGAGGTCTATCACAACCTCCGGGCCAGTCCCCCGCTGGGGATTGAGGCCCACTTCTGTGGGGATTACGTGGGACTGGCCCTCTCCTTCCTCTGGCAGTATGTGCGCTGGACGGTGCGCTCAGGCCGCCCGGTTTACTTCATCTACCCCGGCGCGCCAGGGACATTGGGCGTGTTGGGATACGTCAATGCCGCCTTTGAACTCAAAGCCCAGTGGGAGCAGATGGGCATCCCGGAGCCGGAGGCGACTTTCGTGGCGGTAGGCTCATGCGGGACCTTTGCGGGGTTGCTCCTGGGGGCAAGGCTGGCAGGGTGGCGCGGCCGCGTGCTGGGGGTGCGGGTGATTGAGGAGGATGTGGCGAACCGGCCCAAGATTGCCCGGATGGTCAACCGGGCCGCCACGTACCTGCGCGGGCAGGACCCGTCCATCCCGCCCGTGCGCGTCACGGCCGAGGAGGTAGAGTTGGTGAATGGCTACCTGGGGCCCGGCTATGCCCATCCGACGCCGGAGGCATTGCGGGCAGTGGAGCGGGTGGCCCGAACGGAGGGATTACCCCTGGAGACCACCTATACTGGCAAGACGATGGCCGCGCTCCTGGACTCCGCTGCCGACCACCCCGGGTCGCGCCTGTTGTTTGTGGATACGTACGCCGAGGCGCCAAAACTGGAGGAGGGGGACTGGCACCAGTTGCCCAGGCCGTTCTGGCCCATATTTGATCCCTTCATCCGGGCTCGCTGCTGGTGCTGGCGTTCTTGGTGGGACCCGACGTTCTGCTGGCGCCGGAGATTGAGGTGACAGTCACCTCAAAAGTGACTGTCACCTCATCTTATACCGGCATCCGGCGGCCGGTGGGGTTGCGACGGAAACGGCCGAACTCTGTCAGGCCGGCCAGGTCCTCTACGGAGAAGACGGGCCCATCCAGGCAGACCAGCATCCCATCCAGCGCGCACTGTCCGCAGATGCCGAAGCCGCACTTCATGTACCGCTCCACGCTCAATTGGCCGGGTAGGGAGTGCTCCTGGCAGAGTTGCAAGACGGCCACCAGCATCGGCTCCGGCCCGCAGGCATAAACAGCGGGGGGCGGGTCGCGCCGGGCGGCTTCCAGCGCCGCCGTCACGGCTGTTCCCCGCTTTCCGGCAGAGCCGTCGTCGGTGGCGACCACCAGTTCCACCCCCAGAGCCTGGAAGCGGTCCGCGTAGATGAGGTCATTAGCCCGTCGGGCACCTATGACGACGGTTGTGGGAATCTCCTCTCGGACAGCGTGGCAGGCCAGGAAATAGAGGGGGGCCACACCATAACCGCCGCCGATCAGCAGGGCTGGCCGGTCTGGTTGGAGCCGAAAGCTCCGACCGAACGGCCCGCGTATTCCCACTCGGTCCCCCTCGCGAGCGCGATGAAGTGCGGTACTGAACGGGCCGACACGGGCGACGGTGAGCGTCAGCGGAGCAGGGTAAGCAATGGAAATGGGCTTTTCATCCACGCCGGGGAGCCAGAGCATTACGAACTGCCCTGGCTGGGCCTCCGGGAGCGCCATGTCCAGGACGAAAGTGCGCACCCGGCGGCTTTCTACTTTAACCTCTCGGATGGAAACAATTTGAGGCAATGGCACGAACCGTCTCCAACCGGAACTCCCCAACAGATTTGCAGCAGCCTTACAGAACTTACTCATCCGTCGGACGGGCTTTTCAGCCCGTCTGGACAGCCTGGAGAGACCATCCCTCCCGGGAGGCTATTTTACGGACCCCGCCACCTTCTGCCAGTCGGCCAGGAAGCGCTCCAGGCCAGCGTCAGTGAACGGGCTGCGGACCATCTGCTGAAGGACGCCAAAGGGGACGGTGATGATGTCGGCGCCCGCCAGCAGGGCTTCCACTACATGGGCTGGATGCCGGATGCTGGCCGCCAGTACCTGACAGCGAAACCCGTAGCGGTCAAAAATTGCCCGCGTCTGGCGGACTAC